>JADGOF010000024.1 GCA_017883105.1 Acidimicrobiales bacterium | reverse complement strand
GCCAGCGGATCGAACGCCGCCTTCCGACGGCTTCACGGAGTTCCATGGTCCTGCCTTTCAAGAGCCATTGGTTGACAGACGCGAGGCGGCCATGATGCCCAGGACCTCGTTGCACCCGTCCTCGATCAGGGACGCACGGGCGTCGCGCAGGAGCTTCTCCACCGGGTACTCACGGCTCATGCCGTTTCCGCCGAAGATCTGACAGGCCGCGCTGGCCACCTCGAAGGCGGTGTTCGTCGTGAAGACCTTGGCTGCCGCGGAGTGCTGGAAGCTCGGTGGGTTCGAGGCGTTGTAGACCGCGACCTTCCCAGCGAGGGCCCTGGCCGCCTCCACCTTCATGAACATCTCGAAGAGGCGAGCCTTCACGCTCTGGTGTTCAGCGATGGGCACACCGCCCTGTATCCGCTCATGGGCATAGGTGAGGGCATGCTCGTACGCGGCACGGGCTACCCCCACGAACAGCTGCGCGATGCCGGCATTGCCGTGGCAGAGCATGGTCTCGAGCCCGAGCTGGAAGATCTCCGGCCCGAGGACCAGCCACCGGGCCGGCACCCGGACCTCCTCGAAGAAGATCTCACCTTGATTGAGCGTGCGCTGGCCGAGCTTGTCGAGCGGCTGGGGCCGATGGATGCCAGGGAGGTCGAGCGGCACGACGAAGCCCCCACCGCCGGCGAGGCCGCTCTCGGTCTCGACCGAGCAGAACAGCAGGGCCACCGTGGCGATCGAGCCACAGGAGACCCAAGCCGCCTTCTGGCCCCGGATCACGTAGTCGTCACCGTCGCGGGTCGCAATGCAGTTCGCACCCAATGACGGGTCCGAGAAGTGACGCTCGGTGAAGGTGATCGAGTCACTGCCGTGGTCGGGCTCCGTCACCGCCCAGCAGCCGATTCCGTTCGTGCCCGGTGCGCCGTAGCGCTCCCACAGCTCGTCGTCACCGGTCATCTGGATCCAGGGTTGGTGGAAGTTGGTCATGCCGCAGGTGATCGCGAGCCCCACGTCCCCCCAGGCCGTCTCCTCGCTCACGATGCACCCGTACCGGGCCTGCTCATCGGGGCTGAGCCCGCTGTCAGACGAGGAGATCTGATCGAGCCCGAGCTTGCGGTAGTCGTCGACGACCTCCCAGAGGATGGAGCCCGATGCGATGACCTCGGCCGGGTCGGGGAGACGGTCGAGGACCTTGGCGGCCGGTCGCATGACCTCCTCGGCAAAACTGTGCACGGTCGCCCGGACCTCCCGGTCCTGCTGCGACAGATCCACGTTCACGGCGTCTGCACCCATGGGCTACTCCCTTCCCCTACGGCGCAGACTCGGAGCGTAGTATGGATCGCGGTAGGGCCCCAAGAGCGGGTCGCACCGAGCCGGGGGCCTCTGCGATGAGCGAAGTGATCCCTGTCACGCGGATCTAGGGTCATCCCGTGGCAGTCGCAGCTCTAGGAGCGTGGGTCAGTACCCGCTTGCGCTCTCGGGACCTAATCCCACCTCCGCACAGAATCGCCGGAGGGCGGCTGAAACGCTAGAGGTGGACAAATATGACCTGTCAAACTGCGGCTTTCGCTCGCTGAATATAGATTCTGACCCACAGCGGTTCGTATTGTGTCCCCCAACCTCCACAAATTTCGCCCACTTGAACCGCTTGGTGGCTGGCCGGCCGTTCAGACCGCGACGACATCGACGAGCCCCCGGAGACTTTGGAAGTCGTCCGGGTTACGCGTGTAGATCGGAAGTCCTGCGGCACAGGCTGTCGCTGCAATCAGGAGATCCAATGCCCGAGTGCCGCGCGCCTTGCGTCCGCCCGCCAATTCGGCTGCGTAGATCCGCCCGTAGGCGCGAGCCGCCTCTCCATCGAAGGGAAGGGGATCGAACGCTGCTTCTGCCCGTTGTAGTCGGTCCTGGCGGCGCGCCCGCTCGGCGGCGTCAACTGTCGCATGAGGTCCGGCGGCGAGCTCCGCCATGGTGATAGCGCTGACGGCCAACTCGATGGGGAGCTGGTCGGCCTCAAGCTGTTCGAGGTCGATGACTACTGAGGTGTCGATGACCCCCCGCTGGGCGCGTGGAGAATCAGGCACGAGGGCCGGGGTCCTGTGATGCGACGCTGTCGAGGTCGGCGCGAAGCCGGGCCAGGTCGACGCTCGGAGCGCCCCGGAACACAGCGATGGCGGTGTCGGCATTCACGAACCGGTGGCGCCGCAGCGGGGTCAACTCCCCGACGGGTACGCCATGCCGAGTGACGACGAAGGTCTCACCCCTGTCCAATTCCCGCATGATCTCGCCGCTTTCGTTCCTGAGCTGACGTTGGGTGATGTCTCGAGCCATGAGGACAAGCGTAGCACGTGGTGCTACGCTATGGTCTCTGGGCCATGGAGGCCAGACCGGCTGCCTTGCGCTCACCAGACCTGGTCGCTACCTCAGGCTGATCGGCGGGCCGATGATCGTGGGGGAGCTGGGTTCGTATTGTGTCCCCCAAGGTCCACCGCACGGCCCACCATCGTCTCTTGGGAGAGAGGGGCCCCGACCGCGAAACGGGCCAAAAGCCCCACGACGCGAACTCCCGAGCACCGAACCGACCGCCACCCGAGAACGGGGACGAGGGGCGGAAGGGGCGAGGGGCTATGCGGTTGAGACGGAGTGCTCGCTGGAGCAAGCGGCATGCCCTCGACCGAGCCGGAACGTGCCCCACCCAACCGGCGGCATGCGTCTTCTGCACCAGTTGCGGGCGACATCTGGTTTCACAACAGTGACCCCCAAGATGATACCGAACTGGTATCATCTTTGCATGGCGCTCACCGTCCGAACTGATCCCGCCCTCGAAGAGGCCCTCTCGGCGCTGTCCGAGGTCGAGGGCACCTCGCGCCAAGAGATCATCCGACGCGCCGTCCTCGACCGCTACGAGCGCACGGGACACGGCTCGCGCGTCGCAGAGTCGACCAAGAAGATGGTGGATCGCTGGGGAGACGTCCTGGAGCGACTCGGGTCTGAATGACGCCAGTCGAGTTCCTCGATCTCGACGACGCCGTCGAGATGATCAGAGCGCTGGGGGTTGGCCCCGTGCGGGACATCGGCCTTCTGGACTCAGCCATGCACCGGCCTCGGTTCAGTGCCTTCGGCGAGGATGCATATCCAACGATTCCGCTCAAGGCTGCGGCCCTTCTCCATTCGCTGACAAACAACCATGCGTTGGTCGATGGCAACAAGCGACTCGCGTGGTTGGCCACGGTGGTCTTTTGTGACCTCAATGGCTTCGATCCTGAGCTCAACGACGAAGAGGCGTTCCAGCTCGTCTGGGACATCGCCAGCACGGAGCTGGATGTCGCCGAGATTGCTGAGCGATTGCGACTCGTCGCCACCGGCGGCGGAGAATGCGCCTCGTACCCGTGAATGTTGCGGGGCACCCAGCGGACAACGCCAGGACGGCGTTCCGACTCACCTTTCGCGTGGTGATTGGTTCAGCGATGCCGTCCACGACTCAGCCCAGGCATCCAGTGGTTTGAGGGCGGATCCGAGTGCAGCGCCCAAGTCGCTCAGGACATGCTCGTCGCTCCGTCGTCCGTTCGACGAGCCCCGATACCCCGAGATCCCGGAGCCGGTCGTAGAGGACACTCGAAGACATTCCGTCGCACTTGGCACGGAGGGTCCTCGCCCCGGTCGGCCCGTCTCGAAGCTCCCAGAGGATTCGAAGCGCCCATCGCCGCCCCAGAAGATCCATCGCTGCCATCAATTGCGGGCTCCTTGCTTCGTAACGAGGTGAATCGACGAGGCCTTTGGTCAGGCAACTCTTGCGAGCACGACAGTCCCCGCGTCAACTTTCGTGGTGGACAGATCACACTGTGGAATCCGGAGGATCCGGAGGTGACAACAGAACGGAGCACATACATGCTCGGCGTTCACGAGCATCGCCGGGAGGCCCGCCCGGATCCAGCCGCCTGGGACGGGTCGTCGCCCGACGCCACCTCGACTGGGGCGTCGTGGACGGTCCGGTGGAGCCAGGAACGAACCTGTGACAGGCTGTTCCTGCGCAGGTCGCCGAACGCTTGCCGACCCTCCTCTCGCATCGAGGTGAGGTGTCACGCGATGTTCGATGATTCGCCGAACGAAGGTGAACACGGGGACGCGTTCCCTTGGGGAGATCGCCAACAGCGAGGGACACAAGGGGGAGCGCAATGCGCAGTCGGGCACGCCGCACGTTCTGGACGCACGCTGTCACCGGCATGGCCGTCGTCGTCGTGGGTCTCGCACCCACCCTGGTGGCCACCGCGCCCACGGTGGGAGCCACTGCCGGTTCCGACCTGCAGGGCAACGGGTCGGTCGACGAAGCATGGCTGACAGGCGCCATTCCGGGCGACTCGGTCACAATCCTCCAGAACGGGTCGCCGGTTGCGAGCGCCGCCAACCCGGGCACGGCCGATGCGTTGGGCTCGCTGATCATTAGGGACCTGACGCCCGGGTCCGGCTACTCGTGGGACGACATCACCTCCGGTGCGACCACTCCGGCGTTCTCCGTGCTCGCCCCTGATGCCAACCCGGCGACGGGCTCGGTGCTGTACAACGGTCAGCCCCTGCATTCGGGGCTGAACTACCTCACGATGCGGGACGGTATCCAGCTGGCCGCCACCGTGCGCTACCCCTACGGCAGTACCTGCAGCTCGGCCGCGCCGTGTCCCACGGTGATCGAGTACTCGGGATACGGCACGGCGGGCCCCTCCGACCCGATCGCCAGCCTCTTGGGCCAGCCGGTCGACTCCCATCTGCTTCCCGACTCGGCCACTCAGGTCGGCAGCGTGGTGGCTCGGGTGGGCGGGTTCGCCACAGTCAGCCTGCAGATGCGGGGGACGGGATGCTCGGGCGGCGCGTACGACCTCTTCGGGTACCCGTCTGACTACGACGCCTATGACGCCGTCGAGATCGTGGCGCACCAGGACTGGGTGTCCAACCACAAGGTCGGCATGGTGGGAATCAGCTATTCGGGGCTGTCCGAGTTCCCTTCAGCGGGGACGAACCCGCCCGATCTGGCCGCCATCGCACCGATGAGCCCGACCGACGACCTGTTCTCCACCGGCTACCCCGGGGGCATCTACAACAACGGCTTCGCCGCCGGCTGGATCGGCGCCCGGATCGACGACGCCAAGGCGGCCGCCGCGTGGAGCGGTGGCGGGCTGATGCCGTTGGCCTCCGCCCCGGTGCTCCATGTCGGGCAGTCGTGGGTGTACTACGAGATCGACGCCGAGATGACCGCGTCCGGCGGAACGTCGTCCGCCTGCCTCGCCGCCCAGGCACTGCACGGTCAGTCCGAGAGCCTGGCGTCGCTGGTCGGACCGGCCATGGTGGCTCCGGGTACCGGTCCGGGACGGGATAGGTCACTGTTCGACCGGCGCTCCATGAGCCAGTGGGCGGCACGGATCACCGCGCCGGTCTTCGTCTCGGGGGCCTTGCAGGACGAGCAGACGGGCCCCCAGTGGCCGGCGCTGCTGTCGGCTCTGCCTTCGACGACACCGGTATTCGCCCATCTCATCAACGGTGGCCACATCGACTCCACCGGGCCACAGATCATCAGCCAGTGGCTCGAGTTCCTCGACATTTACGTGGCCGTACAGGTTCCGATCGCACCCACCGGGTTCGCCGCCGCGGTCATTGGCAACTTCACGAAATTCGCCGCCGGCACCTCTGCCGAGTTGGCACTTCCCGCCACCCGGTTCACCACTGACAAGAACGTGGCCAAGGCGCGCACGGACTTTGCCAGGCACACATCCCGTGTCACCGTGCTGTTCGACAACGGGGCGAGCACAGCTGGCTCGGGCAACCCCGGGTCTACCTATTCGGCGGACTTCACCACCTGGCCGGCCAAGGGCAAGACCGTCACCTATTTCCTCGGTGCAGGAGGAGCGTTGGCATCCAAGCCCCTCAAGACCTCGAGCAGTGCTTCGCTGCTGCTCGACCCGGCGGTGCGCCCGGCCGTCAGCCTGCCGTCGGGTAACGCCTGGTCCGCTGCTCCGCCGTGGAACTGGACAACCGTGCCCGCGGCCAACGGCCTCGGCTTCCAGACCGCCCCTTTCGTCACGGACACGACGATCGTGGGTCCGGCCACCCTCGACCTGTGGGTGGAGTCGTCGACCCCGGTCCTGGATTTCCAGGCGTCGATCACCGAGGTGCGCCCTTCTGACAACCAGGAGGAGTACGTGACGTCCGGGTTTCTGCGCAGCTCCAACCAGGTCGACCTGGTCAGTTCCTCGTCGCTATTCACGATTCCCAGCTACCTGGCCTCGGATGCCCAGCCGTTGGCACCGACCGCCTACCGGCTGCTGAGGATCCCGATCGACCCGATCGCCCACACCTTCCGGGCCGGGACGGAACTGCGCGTAGTGGTTTCCGCCCCCGGCGGTGACCGGCCGTCCTGGACATTCGACTCCGTCGACGCGGGCCAGACAGCATCCGTGGGGCTCGGAAGAGTCGGCGCCTCGGCACTAGTGGTCCGATCGGTGCGCAATGTGCGCACCGATCGGACGGTCCCGACATGCGGGTCGCTGCGGGGCGAGCCGTGCCGGGCCTACCAGGCCGAGGGCAACCAGTCCTGACCGGTCGCCCGGAGCCGAGGATCACCGCAGCCGGTTCACCCGACGGAGCGCATCCTCGGCGTCGGCTACGAGTTGGCGTACGAGGTCGCTCGCAGGCACGAGGGAGTCGATCGCCCCGACCCCTTGCCTGCTCGTGCCTCGACAACGAGACCTACAGCGTGGGACCCAAGAGATCGCCGCGCTCCGGGCTGCAGGGCACACCGGGGTCGGCGGGGTCGGCGGGGTCGGCGGGGTCGGCGGCGCAGCGGAGCGTTCATCCGGCGTCGAGTCGAACCCGGCGGTCCGAACTTCATTCGGAGGCGCTTTGGTGCCACTTCGGTGCTTGCGGACTGGTGGGTATAGCGTTGCAACCGATCAGTCTGCTCGGGTGACCGGTGTCAGGACCCACCACATAGTGGACACCATGTCCCATGACATCGTGGGCACCTATTCAGGTGACCGGCATCGGAACCTGCTCAGGTCATGGTGGGCGGCCAACGACCCCCGCTCCCGGTAGGTGCCGCTCACTCAGCTAACGGTGACGGGCGTTGGATCAGACGGCGGAGTCCAGCCAGACCGCTCGTTGGGGTCACGTTCTTGGGGCGTGGTGCGGAGATCCATGCGCCGTCCCGGGAGTCGTGATTCTGTTTCCATCGTTCAAGTCGACATGTGATCCTTGACCATCGCCGATGCCAAGACCGAGAGGGCCGAAAACCACGCGTCGCTCGAGATGGACAGCGCATGCGCTCCCTCGACCGCCACCTGACCGAAGAACAGCGCATACCAGATCCGGGCGAAAGCTTCACCGCTCACCCCATCGGCCAGGAGCCCCTTGTCGGCAATCGGCTGAACCGTCTCCATGATGGTGGCGGAAGCATCGCGCTTGACCTGGGCGATGCCTTCGGACGCCTGGGGGTTGTGCTGAGCGAAGGAGATCCCCTCGAGGCGTTGGAGACGGGCAGTGGTTCGGCCCGGCTCCTGCGCCTCCGCGATCATCACCGCGAGGGCGGAGTTCAGGCCTGCAGCGGTCTCGACGTGCTTGAGCGGCTCGGTGAAGATCTCCACCAGGCCGGCCATCACCACGCGGTAACGGTTCACAATCGCAGCGGCGATCAGACCTTCTCGATTGCCGAAGTAGCCGTAGAGCAGAGGGACTGAGACCCCGACCAGGGAGGCGACGCGCTTGACGCGAAACTGGGTGAGGCCGTGCTGGTCGAGTTCGACCGCCGTCGCTTCCAGGATCTTGTCCTTCATCATCGGCCCCAACGGTAGCGTCTCGACCCTGATGCGGGCCCTGCTGGGGCTTCTCTTGGTCAGGTCGACACCACCCACCTGATCGTGGATGCCACCACGCTGGCGGCAGGGATGAGGCGTCGCCCTCCGCGAGGGGGACTCGCTAGAGCTCGGCGGCCCAATCGCGGGTGTTGAGGATGTCCGCCATCCGGGCGAGGAACCGTGCAGCATACGCACCGTCGATCGCCCGGTGGTCGAATGTGAGGGCCAGCATCCCGACGGAGTGGATGGCAATGGACTCTCCGCCATCGGGAACTTCTACCACTACCGGCTTCCTCACCACCCCATCGGTGGAAAGGATGGAGACCTGAGGTTGGTTGATGACCGCTCCGGTGATCAGTGTCCCGAACGGTCCGGGGTTCGTGATGGAGAACGTTCCATTGCTCACATCGTCGAGGCTGAGCCGCTTCGACCGCGCCCGGGATGCCACCTCTCGGATCCTCCGTGCCATTTCGCGCAGATTCAGTGCGTCGGCACGGTGGAGAACCGGGACGATGAGGCCATCGCCATCGCCATCGAGGTCGACGGCGATGCCGAGGTTGAGGTCGTGATGGACGATCAGGGCGTCGTCGCCGACCGACGCGTTGAGGTGCGGGAACTTGCTGAGGGCCTCGACGGCGGCACACGCGTTGAACGAAAGATAGGTGAGGCTGAACCCCTCGTCCTTCTTGAAGGCGGCACCGTGATTCCGCCGGATCCGCTCGACTCGCTCGTAGTCGACCTCCTTCACCATCAGCGTGTGGGCGGAGGTGGCTTTGGAGCGGACCATGTGCTCGGCCGTCAGCCGTCGGATCTTAGTGAAGGGGATGAGCTCGTCACCGATGAGCGGCATCGAGATGGGTCCGCTGGGAGAGGAGGAAGGCGTGGGCGTGGCGGCCGGCCAAGGACGGCGGGACCTTCGATGTGGCCGATCCTGCCACAGCGCTGGTCATCGCCACCGTTGCCAACGGGACAGTCGAGGACGCCCAGGACGCCGTTGCCGCCGCCGCCGCTGCCCTGCCGATGTGGGCGGCCACCGCACCCAGGGTCCGGTCTGAGATCCTTCGTCGGGCCTTCGAGCTCATGATCCAGCATGGTGACGACCTCGCTGCCCTCATCGTGGCCGAGAACGGGAAGTCCTTCGCTGACGCTCGATCAGAGGTCACCTATGCCGCCGAGTTCTTCCGCTGGTACGCCGAAGAGGCCGTGCGTGCCCTCGGCTCGGTTCAGGTAGCACCGAGTGGCGCCAACAGCATCCTGGTGCAGCACCAGCCGGTCGGCGTGTGCGTCCTGGTCACGCCGTGGAACTTTCCGGCCGCCATGGCGACCCGCAAGATCGGTCCTGCGCTCGCCGCGGGCTGTACCGTGGTGCTGAAGCCGGCTTCCGAAACGCCGTTGACCGCCTTGGTGATGGCCCAGATCCTCACTGAGGCCGGTGTGCCCGACGGAGTGGTCAACGTCTTGCCTTCGAAGAGATCGGGTGCCGTCGTCCGAACGATGCTGGCAGACGACCGGGTTCGCAAGCTGTCGTTCACCGGTTCCACGGACGTGGGCCGGGTGCTCTTGGCCGAAGCGGCCAAGAGCGTTGTCAACTGCTCGATGGAGCTGGGCGGGAACGCCCCCTTCATAGTGTTCGCCGATGCTGATCTCGATGACGCGGTCAGCGGCGCGATGGTGGCCAAGATGCGTAACGGTGGTGAGGCCTGCACGGCCGCGAACCGCTTCTACGTCGAAGAGCCCGTTGCCGACGAGTTCGGCCGTCGCCTGGCCGAGGCGATGGTCGCACTGCGTGTCGGCCCGGGAGCGGACCACGCCAACCAGATGGGACCGCTGGTCAATGAATCGTCGCGGGACAAGGTCGCGTCGTTAGTGAGCGATAGCGTGGCCGCGGGCGCGACGCTGGTGACGGGAGGTGTGGTCCCGACCGGTCCGGGGTGGTTCTACCCCCCGACCGTGCTGACAAACGTTCCCGAGGGCGCGCCGGTCTTGCGCGAGGAGATCTTCGGGCCGGTGGCTCCGATCGTGACCTTCAGAGACGAAGAGGCGGCGATCGCCCAGGCGAACGACACCGAGTACGGGCTGGTCGCCTATGTCTACACACGGGACCTGGCCAGAGGGATTCGCGTTGCTGCAGCGCTGGAGGTCGGCATGGTCGGCCTCAACCGAGGGGTGGTGTCGGACCCGGCGGCCCCGTTCGGCGGGCAGAAGCAGAGCGGGGTAGGTCGTGAAGGGGGCCACGAAGGGCTCCTCGACTACATGGAGACCAAGTACATCTCGCTGCAGTGGTAACACTGGACCCGCTCCGAGCTCGTCGGGAGCCATTGCGGTGACGGGCCGGTGCCCATTGTCATCGAGGATCTGCACTGGGCCGACACCTCGGCGCCGCTGATGGAAGCACCTTCGTGGTCCGACCGCTACAGGATTCGACGGAAGATCTTGGCCTTGAGGTCTGTGTAGGGCGGGTAGGCGATTGACGGGTCCATGGCCGTCCCCCGGGTTAGCACCGGCTTGAGGTGCTGGAACAAGCGGACGCCCGACTCGCCGTGGTAGCCGCCCATCCCGCTCTCGCCGATCCCGCCGAAGGGGAGGTGGGGATTGGTGAGGTGAAGGATGGTGCCGTTGACCGTGACCCCGCCAGCGGTCGTCTGGGCCAGCACCTGGTCCACCACGCCCTTGTCCCCGGCGAACACGTAGAGGGCCAGCGGGTGGGGCCGGGCGGCCACGAAGTCGATGGCCTGACGGGCCGAGGAGACCGGGATCACCGGGAGCAGCGGCCCGAAGATCTCTTCGCACATCAGGGGCGCCTCAAGGTCGACATCGACCAAGACGGTGGGGGCGATGTAACGGTCGCCAGGCTCGCTCTGGCCTCCTACGGCAGCTGTGCCGCCCTGCATCAGGGAGGTCAGGCGTTCGAAGTGACGGGGCGACACGATGCGCCCGTAGCTGGAGCTGGCGTGGGGGTCCGGACCGTAGAACTCGGTGATCGCCTTCCCGAGCTCGTCGAGGAAGGGCTGCCGGACCTTTTCGTCGACCAGGACGTAGTCGGGAGCCACGCAGGTCTGGCCAGCGTTCAGCCACTTGCCCCAGGCGACCCGGTGCGCCGCCACCTTGAGGTTGGCCGACCTGTCGATGATGACCGGGCTCTTGCCACCGAGCTCGAGGGTGACCGGGGTGAGGTGCTGGACGGCGGCGGCCATGACCACACGACCGACCGTACCGTTACCCGTGTAGAAGATGTGGTCGAAGTGTTGGGCGAGCAGCTCGGTCGTCTCGGGCACGCCTCCCTCGACGAGTGCCACGGCCGAGGTATCCATGTACTTGGGCACCAGGCGGCCGAGCGCAGCGGACGTCGCCGCCGAAACCTCGGAGGGCTTCATGACCACGGCATTGCCAGCGGCGATGGCCCCGGCGGCCGGCACCAGCAGAAGCTGGATGGGGTAGTTCCACGGAGCGATCACCAGCACGACGCCCAAGGGCTCGGGTACGAGGCGCGACCGGGCCGGCAAGGTGACCAGGGGGGAGGAGACCCACTTGGGCTTGTTCCACCTGGTCAAGTGCTTGATCATCGGCTTGATCTCACTGGTCACGAACGCGATGTCGGTGATGAACCCCTCGACGGACGGCTTTCCGAGGTCGATGCGGAGTGCCTCGAGGAACTCGGCCTCGTTCTCCTCGAGCATCCGGGCCATCTGCTCGAGCTGCTTGCGGCGCCAGGCCAGCGGACGGGTTCGGCCGGACTGGTAAGTGGAGCGCAGGGCATCGGCGGTCGAGGCCGTCTGAGGATCGGCAGTGGTGGTCATGATCTCTATTCAATCAGCCACGGGACTAGCGATCCTGGGCCGACCGAGCGCGTGCCCTGGCAGTGGGGTCGCCAGGTTGGCCTGCCGGCTCGGGCTTGGCTGCCCCCGTTCGTCCTGCTGGAGCTGATGGTCGTCTTGTTGCAGAGATCACAAGTTCCCATTTCGAGTCGCCTGCCCGTATCAACTTCGCTTCGTTTGGGTGTAGGGTTCTACCCAAGCGGCAAGCATGATGTGTAGCGGCACGCTGTCGTGAGCCAACTTGGCTGCGATGCCTGGCGCTGCGCAGTTCGCAAGGATCAACATCGTTGATCCGGCGGCTGGGGTCATCTGGTCTACGTCGACGAGTCCCAATGCAGGGCCGGGCGGGATCGGTGTGATCGGGGGCCCACGATGAGATGTTTCGGCCGGCGATGGCCGAGTCTCGATCGGCTAGGAACTCATGAGAACCGTGCAGTAAATCATTCCATCTTCAGGTGCCTGTGCCACAACGCGCCGGGCGGTCCTGAACCCATGGACTCGACAGAGGTATCAACGAAATCAAGTAAGACACACATGAATCACCAGGTAGAAATCCTCACCGCCATCGAGCGAAACCGCGCCCGGCGTCAACAGGCGGAAAACCAACTTCGATCACTACGCGGCGTGGCCCTCAGCGCCCCACTTGCCGAACTCGACAGTCTGCTTGTCTACGAGCTGCGACTGGAGACCCGTCTGGCGGAAGTGCTCGATCGCAATCCCATAACGGCCGCCGGCTGAGGGACCTCCGCCCGAACTGCCCTACCCCGGGTGACAAGCGGGTCTCTACGAGACCGTCCCCGCGTTCGAATGAAGTTGCGCAACGCAACGACAAGCCCCGATCCCGGTTGATCGCGCCCCCGAAACATTGGATCTAGGGCTCGATGACCGTCCAGCCACGACGACGAAGTTCCAAGGCGAGCTGCTCAGCTGACAGGTCGCGCAATTCGGTCAACTCCTGGCCGTGCGCGGACAAGCGCGATGCCGGCACAGCGACCGGGGTGGCACCGCTGAATTCCGCCTCCTGCAGCTGGTCGATGAACGCCGCCGCTTCGTCGCGAGCAAACTTGCCAGCAGCCTGACGCTGGGTGAACCCCATTGGGCCGCGTGCGTCACGGAAGTCGGTGTGGCCGGCGACCTTGAGGAGCGCCAGAAGTTCCTGCACCTGCTTTGCTGACGCTGGGGGACCTGACTGTTGACCGAACGCCATGGTCGGCAGTCTTACCTATGCGGCGATGTAACGCCTTCTTCACCTGCTCCAACAACTCATTGAGGACGTAGCACTCTGCCGGTGATCGAAGGTCCAGCGGCCGGATTGAGCCTTCAGCGAACCAGCCCCTTGCGGGTCTGCTCCTTGTCCTTTTTGGCTTGACGCTTCTCTTTGAGCGACTTGCCGGACTTTTTGGAGGTGGTCTTGCGGGGAGACTTGTCGGTCATTGTCGGCCCCCTTCCTGCTTGGAGCGTACTCCCGTACCCGTCGGACCAGAGCCGCCGAAGTCGCAGCCGGTCATGGCACTGCATTCAGACGCCACGAGAGCGGCGATCCAGAAGCTGAGGAAGGCATTCAAAGGCCGGCAGCCGTTGACCGGACTTACTGAGTTAGCAGGCACACGACTACCCCAGAAATGATGGATGAGCTGGGATAACGGCTGCGGACGACCGTTTGAGGCGTGTTACTACG
>JADGOF010000341.1 GCA_017883105.1 Acidimicrobiales bacterium | reverse complement strand
CCCCAGCCCCAGATCGAGCGGTTGCTGGTGTGGTCCGGGCTGGATTCGGCCACGTGCCGGGAGAAGATCGAGTTGCCGGACGGTCGGAACGCGGCGGTGATGGAGCTCACCTCGGGTGGGCAGGCGATCCGGTTCCTGCTCCCTACGGAAAACGTCTCGCCGGGCCAGGTGGCCTACCTCGATGCGGCCCTCCCGGCCTGGCTGACCCGGTACAAGGGACAGGCCGCACCGTCGGTTCCGGCTGCCGCCAGCTCCGCCTTCGTGGTGGAGGCGGCTACCGGCATGGGTCGGGGCACGGACGACGCAGCGTCGCCCGACGGGGCATCCCCCTCTGTTGCTCCACCCGCTCCTCCTGAAGCGCCGGCTCCGGGTGGTCGAACCGTGGCTCCGGCCGCAGCCGCCGCGGGAGCGGGCGGAGCGGCTGTCACCTCCTACAGCTCGCCCAACGGCAGTGCCACAGGACATGGCGATCCGGGCTTCGCCTCCACGGTGGAGCAGGCACCGCAACCCCCGTCACCGCCCCCGCCCCCGTTCACTTCGACACCGCCGCCCCCGCCGGGCCCTTCGTTCGACCCATTGTCCGGGCAGGTCCCGCCCCCACCACCGGTCGGTGGCCTCGGTCGGGACGCCCCACCGGAGGGATCCTTGCCCCCGCCCCCACCTCCCGGTGCGTTGGGCAACGCCCCGGCCGGCACGGCGCCCGCAGGCACCGCGTGGGACAACCCGCCCCTGGGCCAGGTGGAAACCGTGCCGGCCACTCCCCCCAAGAAGGCGAGAAGCTGGCGCAAGGCCAAACCGTCGGCTGCCACCCCGGTCCCGCCACCCGGCGCGCTTGCTCCGAGCGAACCACCGCTCGACTCACCGAAGAACCCGGTCCCGCTCAAGATGACCCTGCCTCCGCCGCCGGAGGCCCAAGGCGCCCCCGGGGCGGTGACGTGGCAACCTCCGGTGGATCCGACCACCGGCGAGGTGTTGTGGGACACCGTGCCACCGGGAAGCGACCCACCGGCCGCGCCGGAGGGCCCACCGAAGAAGTCGAGGGGTTGGCGCAAGGGATCCAAGGCCGCGGCCGCCGCTGCGACGGCAGCAGTGGCCGCCGCAGCGACCGACTCCTCGACCGACGGCTCCAATGCGGTAGCCGAGCCCCTGCACGCACCGGATGCCCCCGCGGGTGCCTCGACGCAGCTATGGGGGGATCCGTCGTCCAGCCCCGCGGTCTTCGGCAACGGCGCGGACCCCGATGACGAACCGTCGGCCGGGCCGGCTCCCAAGAACAACCGCACGGCGCTGGTCGTGCTGTTGGTGGTGCTCTTCGTCGTGGTCATCGGAGGATCCGCCTACTTCGTCGCCACGAGGAACAACACCACCACGGCGACCACGGTGACGTCCCCGACCAGTGCGTCCCCGGCAGTGGCCGACACCACCCTGGCGGCGTCCATCAATCTCCGCCTCGGGGACCTGCCGACCGGCTGGACCCGTAGTACGGCCACCAACCAGGTGGCACGGCCACCGGCGGCGCCTTTTCCCGCCCAGGTGCAGGCCAATCGGGCCCTGGCCTCGTGCATCTCCGTTCCCTACGCCACGGTGTCCGGCCTCTTCGGCGATGCAGTGCTCCCCGGCCAGTCCTCGTCGGTCAAGTCACCGACCTTCCAGAGCGGGTCCGATCCCAACATCCAGATGTACTCGATGACCACGGTGATGGCCACGATCACCCAGGCCCAGGCCTTGACGGTCCCGTTCGCCAATCCGAAGTTCGCAACCTGCTTCGGGCAGTACCAGAACGCGCTGGTATCGAGTGCGATCTCCGGTGCGACTGCCCAGGTCCAGACGGTGACCCTCGTTGCACCAGCCGGGGTGAAGTCGTACGGCTACGTGACCACGTTCGCCATCCCCAACCAGGGGACCCAGGTGGTGGGGGAGGGTTTCATCCTGGGAGGTCGCGCCGAGACCAGGTTGGAGCCCACGACCAATGGCCCTGCTGTCCCGACGGATGCCTTCACCTTGGCCTACAACGCAGTCACCCAACGTGTGGCCATGGCGGTCGACAAGTAGCCACCGGCCGCCAACGGCTCGAGGGTCGCGCAGCAGCCGGCGGTGACGTGCGGCCGGCCGGTCAGGCGCCTTCGGGGGCCAAACGGGCAATGAGGGCCAGCGCCCGGTAGGCGGCCTCAGCCGGTCCGGTCTCGTCCGGCCGGAGCAGGTTGGCCATGATCTTGAGGATCCAGGACATCAGCGACTCGGAGTGCATACCGGTGCCCACGCACAACTTCATCAGCTCGGGGCGGCTGATGATCCGGATGAACGCCCGGGCCACCCGGAAGTAGAGGCCATAGGCGTCCTCGAGTCGGGTCTCGTACCGCAGCAGTGCCTCGACCCCGTCGCCGCTCAAGGCTTCGCCCAACGAAGCGGCCGCCAACCGGCCGGTCTCGTACCCGTAGGCGATGCCTTCGCCGTTGAAGGGGTTGATCGACCCGCCGGCGTCGCCCACCACCAGGGTGGTGGCCCCGACCCGGGGGCCGACGGCCATCCCCATCGGCAGCTTGCCGCCGGTAGGGGGTCCGAGGCAGGTGGCCGGTGACAGCTCCCACTCCTTCGGGGCCCAGGCCACGAAGTGGTCCATCAGCGTCGAGGTGTTGACGCCCTTCCAGCGCTGGTCCGTCGAAAGGAGGCCGACGCCCACGTTGACCCGTCCGTCCCCCAGCGGGAACACCCAGCCGTAGCCGGGCACGACGTTGTCCTCCCCGTCACGGATGTCGAGGTGGGACTCGATGAACGGCTGGTTGTGCCCCGGGGAGGTGTAGTACCCCCGGAGGGCCATCCCCATGGGTTGTTTCCGGTTCCGTTGGGTGCCGAGGGCCCGGCCGAAACGCGAATTGGCTCCGTCGGCCACCACCACGTAGCGGGCCCGCACCTCGCGGGTGGTGCCGGTGGCCTTGTCCTTCACCACGGCACCCACGCAGGAGGGAAGCAGTGAGGTGGCGCCCGATGGCCCCGCCCCGCCCGCCGTCTGCGATGCACCGGTCGCGGCGAGGATCGGCTCGACCGCCTCGGTTCCCTGCCACACGGTGGCCCCGGCCTTGACAGCCCGCTTATTCACCTGGGCATCGAGGTCGTGCCGGGTGATGATGTAGCCGTAGTTGGGGAAGCTGGGGTGCTCCGGCCAGGGGAGGTCGAGCACCTTGCCGTAGGCGTGGGCGCGGAGCCCCGTGTAGCGATGGGCGCCGGCCAGAGCACCTTCGATCCCCATGTCGGCGATCTGGCGCACCGAACGAGGGGTCAGGCCGTCCCCGCAGGTCTTCACCCGCGGGAACACCTCCTTCTCCACCAGAGCCACGTCCCAGCCCGCTTCGGCCAGCCAGTAGGCGCACGAGGAGCCCGACGGCCCCCCTCCCACCACCAGGACGTCGTGGACGTGGTCGGCGCCCGCGGTCACCGGCGACCCGTCCGCCTGGGCGGTCAGACCACCGCCGTCACCAGAGGCGGGATCGTGGGACGGCGTGGAACTCACGCCCCCAATGGTAGGTGTGGTTCAGGGGCGACGGCACACCGGGCTCCTGCGGGTTTGTC
>JADGOF010000340.1 GCA_017883105.1 Acidimicrobiales bacterium | reverse complement strand
CCCAGCTGAACTACGCGACCGGCTCAAGCAGGAAGCCGAGAGTCGAGGGACAACCACCTCAGAACTCGTCCGAGAGGCGCTCACCCAGTACCTCGCATCCTGACCTCGTGCGAGCCGGGCAACACCGGTCACCCAGAACCCAGTGCCAGTTCCGGCGAGCCGCACAACACGCAACCAGGTGGCCGCCCGGGAGCATCACTTACAGGACTGGGTTCTCCGGGCCGAACTCGCCCACATGTTGGTCGAGGAGTCCCGGATCAGACTCCACCCCTGTCACACGTCTGTACCGCTCGATGGCCAGGGAACCGTCTGCCATGAACTCGACCTCCCAACGCCAACCCGGGACCGACACATCCACCATGATCGAGTCGGGGTCGGAGTGCGCAAGCTTGCAATGGATCCCTGTGCCGAATCAAGACGATTCAGAAAGGCGAGGAGCCCTCCGTAGCTGGACCCTGGTGACCCTCAGAGAAGCCCTGGTGCTCGGACCCGATCATGCACGGCATCCTGCCTCAAGATCCGCACCGATCAGGCACATCGGTGCTTCACGTGCCGGTGCCATGGCCGGTTGAGCGCGGACAGATCGGCGCTGGGCTCAGGTCTGTCGGCGGGTGCCTCCGGGTTGGACGAGCCCGGTTTCGTAGGCAAGAACGACCGCTTGGAGCCGGTCGCGGACGGCGATCTTGTTGAGGATCCGTCCTAGGTGTGTCTTGACGGTGCTTTCGCCGAGAAAGAGCTGTGTGCCGATCTCGGCGTTGGATAGGCCCTGCGCGAGGAGGGTGAGAATCTGGAGTTCTCGTTCGGTGAGTCGGTCCAGCGGGGCTGGCAGTGTGGAGGTCCTGGGTGGCGGGCGACGGCAGAAGTCCTCGATCAGCCGCCGTGTCACTGACGGGGCCAGGAGTGAGTCGCCGGCTGCCACGGTGCGGATAGCTCCGATTAGCTGATCCTTGCGTACGTCCTTCAAGAGGTAGCCGCTCGCTCCGGCCTTCAGGGTCTGATAGAGGTAGTCGTCCTGATCGAACGTCGTCAGGACAAGCACCTTCGTATCGACAGCGGGGCCGGCCGCGATCCGCCGCGTGGCCTCGAGCCCATCCATGACTGGCATGCGGATGTCCATCAGGATCACGTCGGGCCGTTCCAGCTCGGCCAGACGAACCGCCTCCGCACCGTCGCCGGCCTCGGCAATTACCGTCATGTCGTCTTCGCGGTCGATGAGGGCGCGGAAGCCGTCCCGCACGAGAGCCTGGTCGTCTGCGAGCAGGACGCGGATCATGCCCGAGTCGCATCGGTGGGCAGCTGGGCACGAATGGAGAAGCCGCCGCTCGGATCAGGCCCGCACAACAACGTCCCTTGATACATGTCGGCGCGTTGCCGCATGCCGATCAGGCCCCTGCCGCTGCCGGGTCCAGTCCCTGGCCGACGCGCGGGTCCGTTGACGACCTCGAGCTCGACACCTTGGTCGCACGCGATCACCCGAACGCGGATCTGCGCACCCGGCGCGTGGTTCAAGGCGTTGGTCAGTGCTTCCTGCGTGATACGGAACAAGGCCAGGTCGGCCCCGGGTGACAGCCGACCCGTCGGCTCGGATCGCTCCAGACTGACATCGGCGCCAGCCTCGAGGAGCTGCTGCACCAGGGCCGGGACATCAGCCATTCCTGGCTGAGGCCCGAGTTTTGCCTGCCCGGCTTCCGTCGTGTCGTCGGCGTCGATGGTGACCAGGCGGCGCATGTCCGCCAATGTCTGACGCGCTGAGTTCTCGATCGCCGCGACGCGTCGCAAGGCGTCGTCGCTGGCACCATCAGCGATGGCGCTCTGTGCGGCCATGGACTGCACGATCGCGACGCTGAGGCTGTGCGCGATGACGTCATGGAGCTCGCGTGAGATGCGCGCCCTCTCCGCAACGGTCGCCGCCCGGGCCGCGTCCAGCTGCTGCGTGGCCTGGTTCGCGACCTCCACCTCGAGTTCGGCCTGGTGACGCGCGCTGGACGAGACGATCCGGGCGCACACCGGTGTGGCGATCAAGATCGCGTACGTGGCCTGGATGGATTCAACGGCGTTGGAGGCCATCGGATCTCGCGCGTAGTGGAAGAGCAGGGCGAGCAGAGCAACTGCCGACGCCCCCACCGTCTTTTCCAGGACCGGCTCCACCCGGGCCACGGTCCACAGTGCCACCAACAGCGCCACGAACCCAGCCAGGGTGCCGCTGTCGGGAGCAGGCAGTGCCTCGACAGTTAGTCCGGCGATCACGACCGTGAACGTGACCCAAGGGAACCTGCGTCGCCAGGCCAACGACATAGCGGTGACGGTCCACACGATCGCCGAGAACGTCGGGTTGGCGATGACTCGGTGGGGGTCTGGCGCATGGATCTGTGCCAGCCCCAAAAGCAGCAGCCCAACGGCGAGGACGACATCCCACGCGGCCGGACGCCAACGAGCCGACATCGACGACACCCAGCCAGAGTAGGCCGCCACGGCCTCTTTCGGGACGTCCCTGAGACGGACCCGCGTCCCCCTCAGGTATCGGCGCTCGCGCCCCCCGGATCGGTCATCGACCTCAGGAAAGGACGACGGCTGCGGTCAGCTCGACGCAAAGTTGTCCATGGCACCAACCGATGCCGACCAAGGAGGCACAGATGTCCCGTATCCCCGCATGGCTCTACCTACTGTTCGGCGCCCTAGCCGTCGTATCCGGAGTACTCGGAATCGGGCACGCCCCCAGCGGCATCCCCAAAATGTTCTGGGCAGTCATCACGATCGCCGGCGCCGCAAGCCTGACCACTGCAGCGTTCATCACCCGGCACCAACGCCGACAACTGAGGTAGCCCTGCCCCGCCCCCGGTTCCTCGGTTCATCTTGCTTGTGAGACTGACTTCGGGGACCGACACGGGCGGCCCCGGCCGCAGCCGACCAGGGTTGTGGATCGACAAAGGGAGGCCAGATCTGGCCGAGTAGTGCCAGAACCGCCCCGGCATCCTGTGGCGTTGCTCGACGATCAACCACCGCCGGTAGTTGCCCCTCAGGCCTGGCCGATATATGACCGCCGATCTTCTCTCCCTCACCCGTCGCCGTGGTGTTGATCATCCCGCATCTGGCGGACTCTTGCGCGGAGACTAGGCCCCCCGGCGGTCCATCTCGTCTAGTTCCGCCTTGACGTCCTCCCACGGAATCCGACACTCGGGGTCGTCCTGGGCCCTCTTGAGCACCTCGGCTGCCACCGACTCGCTGATTCACTCCCTGTCGTCGGGATGGACCAGAGACTTCTGGGGCTCGTCAGGCTTCTTCTTGGTCACCGTGCCATCATCCGCCACATCACCGAGGCGGCATCGTCGGCGGGGAGGAGTTCCTCGCGCTGCTGCCCGACACCGACCTGGCCGGGACCGTCGGGTTCGCTGAGAGGATCAGCAAGCTGATCGCCGCCATGGCAGTGCCCAGTAATCACGAAACCGTGACGGTCAGCCTGGGAGCGACCGCGTTAGAAAGAGACGACCTTGACGCTGCCACGGTGCTCCGACGAGCCGACACCGCTCTGTATGACGCGAAAGAGCATGGCCGAAACCGGGTCGAGAGC
>JADGOF010000339.1 GCA_017883105.1 Acidimicrobiales bacterium | reverse complement strand
ACCATGACTCGTGGCCGCTGAACGTGCGGCCGGAGGCAGGCGCGGGCCGAGACTGGCGCGGAGCAATAGCGAAGATGGACTTCCAGTCGTGCTCGTGCGCCGCGATCGAGATTTTGGTGTCCTGCAGGACTTCCAGTCGTGCTCGTGCGTCACGATCGAGATTTTGGTGTCCTACACCCCCGCCTGCGGTCCAGACGGCCTAACCCAACTTGTCACCGGATCGTGCAGTAGACCCGTTCCAGACAAGTTCGCCCTCAACGCAACAGTGCCCCCTGACATCGGGCAGCGCGACCGCTCGGGCCGCTTTCGATCAGAGCTTCAGCCAGGTAATGGTGAAGGCGTTCCCACCGCCCGCCAGCGCCGACGGCTGGGCTAGAGCGATCTTTCCGTTCTTTGTGGTCATGCTGATCTGGTAGTTCGTAAATCCTGCCCATGGGATCGCCTGGCCGTTTGCCGAGGCACCACTGAAGGCAATCGACCCGAAGTTTGCCAACGGCAGTACCTTGCACTTCGTCCCTGTGCACGAGGACGGAGCCTCGGCGATCCATTCGGCGGACGAGTTCAAGGGGAGCGTCGCCGGCGTCTGATTGGTGGAGAAGTGCCACTTGACGCCGTCGGAGATGGTGAGGATGTACGTCGAGCCCGACAGTGACACGCCCGAAGTGATGGCATCGCCAGGGGCCACCGGGTACGAAGTGGTGGGAAGGACTACGACGGACTGCGGGTACATCTGGTACCAGGCGTAGTAGCTGGGCCCGCCCGGCTTCTTTCCCTTGCCCTTGGTGCAGTCCGAATCGGTGCCGATCTGTTCGACCGTCGGATCGGACTTCGAGTATCCGTCGAGACCGACCCAGAACGCAGCCTGTTCGACTTTGGTGCCGGGACACACCGCTGCCGGTTGAGCCCAACCGCCGGCAACATTCGAAAAGGTCGGACCGGTGACGGCGTAGCCGGCCCAGTTAAGAGATGTCTGGCTTCCGCGTCCGGGCTTAGCTCCGAGTCCATGACCCACCGCTGCAAAGTGCACGGGAGAGACGGCCACCATGGGGATGTGATCCGTAGCGGCGCCCGGAGTGGCTGCTCCGGCCGGTGAAGCGAGAACCGCTGTACCGACCAAGACGAGGCCCGCCCCGAGCCCGAGAAGTCTGGTCGGCATCATGCAGGGTCCCCCGTGGCCTGAGGCTGCCTGAAGGACGGCACTGACATGCCCCTTACGCCCCTCCGCCGGTTCCGTGGTGATGGTGATGGCCTCCACACTTGCCGGCGCCAGCGACCGTGGTGATGGTGGTCGAGCCTGTGCCGGTCACGGTGATGGTGGTCGAGCCTGTGCCGGTCACGGTGATGGTGGTCGAGCCTGTGCCGGTCACGGTGGTCGTGGTGGTCGTGGACCCGTTGCCGGGGCACGTACCGCCGGCGGTTCCCTGATTCCCACCACGATTGGTGCCCGTACCGCCGCCGGTTCCCTGATTCCCACCACGATTGGTGCCCGTACCGCCGCCGGTTCCCTGATTCCCACCACGATTGGTGCCCGTTCCGCCGCCCGTTCCCTGATTCCCACCACGATTGGTGCCCGTTCCGCCGGCGGTTCCCTGATTCCCACCACGATTGGTGCCCGCACCAGTGCCTGCGCCCGTCCATCGAATCCGGACGCCGTTGGTAGCCGTACTGAGCGGAGCAACCGTCCCTTGGTGGCCGGCCAGCGCTTGCGGAGTGCCACACTGACCCGACGTGGTGCTTCCGGTCGACTGGTTCGTCGACCCTGGCGAATGTGCAGAGCCAGCACCAGGGCAGGCGACAACGCCCGCGGGGTGAGCGCGCACGTTGGAGCTGCCAGGCGCTACGAGATTCGCGGCCGGCGTGGGAGCACTCGCCCCTGTCCGAGTCGCGGATGCCTGGATGCTGCCCGGAGGTTGAATCGTGATCCCGACGTGGCTCAGCACTCGATCGACGACCCTGGCAGCAGGCGCGGGGAGTCCGGTTGCTGCGGCCAGACTGGTGGTGGTGGCAAAGAGACCTGCAGCAGTCAGCACGGCGAGGATCGCCGGGGATCGTAGTAGTCGACGATGCGTCTTCGGCCATGATGAAGCTGCGGAGTGAAATGCGGTCCGGGCTCCATACTCCCAATTCAGTTCATGCGGCTGCGCCGGTGCTGCTGCGGCAGAAAGGAGATCAGCCAATCTTCCTGACGTTAGGTTGGCAAGCTCCACCACCTTGCCGCCGGTCATCTGATCGCTCTCCATGGGCATTGCGAAGTTCACATCAACCATGACGCTGATGCTCCTTTACGCTCAGCACTCCGCCTGACGATCCGTTCGACGCTGCGGCCAGTACGACCTCACCGGTATCGACCTCTGCCGGCTCGTACCCTGGCTCCAGCGAGGTGAGCATGCTCTCCAGCCGACGGAGTCCGCGATGGCAGAGCACCCGAACCGCGCCCGGAGACCGGTCCATGATCAGAGCCACTGAAGAAGCGTCCAGCCCGGCAACGATCCGGAGCATCACTGCTTCGGCCTGATCAGGCGGAAGCTTTGCGATCAACGCGAGTGCGGCGTCGGTCGCAGAGTTCTCAGCGACCTCCGACTCGACGTTGTTGCTCGCAGGCATGAGTGCGAGCTTCGAATGCTCGATGAATTGAAGGCGCTTCTTGTCGCCCCGGAACCAGTCGATCAACCGGTTACGCGCCGTCGTGTAGAGCCAAGCCCGGAATCCGTTCTCGTCTCCTTCGAACGTCGGCAGCGCACGCAGAACCCTCACCCAGGTGTCTGCTGCAAGGTCCTCTGCGACAGGAGCCGCCTTGACGAAAAGGTAGCGGAGCAGGCCGGGCTGGAACTCCATCCAGATCGAAGCGAACGCGTCCTCGTCGCCTTGCTTCGCGGCTCGCAAACTCCCCCCGAAGTCGACCACGCCTTCACCTGCCATCTCGCTCAGCAGTCGAACTACCTACTCCCTCCTGAAGTGATACACCATTGCGAGAGGCCAGTCCACCACAGGAAATCGCAGTTCAAGGCAGTACCTGGGAAGGAATTCGGTGGTGTAACGAATTCGGCGGTCGAATCGTTGTAGAGGTGGGGAGTTATTGGCATTGCGTGGTTTGAGCCCGTTTCACCGGACCTGTTGTATCCCTCCGACATCCGGCACGTCGTGGCTGCCGAGGAAATGCTCGAGCCGTATCTGGACGACCCGGTACGGCTCTGCATGGGCCCTGCGGGTTGGTCGTCAAGACGCTGGGTCCGTTTTTCGAAGGTCCTGTTCAGTGCACCCGGATGACATTCTCGGCACCCACAGGATTACCTGTATAACCGGTGATGCACTGTTGCATTGGGCCACACCACCCGACGCAAGGCATCAGATAGGCCGAGAATCCCGTATTGGAATGCATTGTCAAGATATGGGTACCCCGGGATTGATGCTCAGTCGCGGCACCAACGAGTGCGGGCTCAGCATCGGTCGCGCTCAATGCAACAGTGCCGCCTGACGCATGGCGAGACCGAGGCCCGCTGGCTGCCCTGGATGTCAATGCGTGGTTGCGGACGCGCTGCGGGACGGGGCAAAGCCCCGTCCCGCAGGC
>JADGOF010000023.1 GCA_017883105.1 Acidimicrobiales bacterium | reverse complement strand
ACCTTCGGCCAACTCGGGATGGCCGTCGTCTACACGACCCACTACATGGAAGAAGCCGAGCGGGTGTGCGATCGGGTCGGGATTGTCGATCAGGGTCGACTGGTCGCCGAAGGGACCCGCCGGGAACTCGTGGACCGTCTCGGCGAGCGTGACCGCATCGAGCTCGGCGCCACGGGGAACCTCGAACAACTGGCCGAAGCCTGCCGCGGGATTGACGGTATTGATGAGGCTGCGTTGGCCGACCACCACGTCCAATTGCTGGTGCACGAGGGCCGGCAGTTGCTTCCGGCGGTCCTCGAAGCCGCGGAACGGACAGGGGTCCAAGTCAGCAGTGTCGACGTGATCGAGCCCGACCTTGAAGCGGTGTTCCTGCATCTGACCGGCACCGCTCTGCGGGAGTAGCGAGGGCCATGGCACATCCAGCACTGTCCATCGCCGAGAAGGATCTCCGCCAACGGATACGGGACCGTTCCGCCATCATCTTGGGGGTCGTGGCACCCCTCGTGATTGCCGCGCTGATGAGTCTGGCGTTCCGCGGGACCGAGACCATCCACCTCACCCTCGGTGTCGTCGACTCGGATCATGGGCCAGCGGCTGCCGGGCTGGTGGAGGCCCTCCGCAGCCCCGGGCTCAAGGACCTGGTCACCGTGGTGCCCGAAACATCACAATCGGCAGCGGCGACCGCTGTCCGAGCTGGACACACCGGGGCGGCGATGGTCATCCCGGCCGGGTTCACCGCATCGATCAGCGAACCCCGTCCACTGCCGCTGACCACATTGACCAACGTGAACAACACGCTGGCGGCTCAGATCACCTCCTCGATCGCCCAGTCCTTCGTGGCCCAGGTCAACGCCGACCGGCTCAGCGTGGCCACGGCGGTGGCCGGTGGCCAGTCGCCGACCTCAGCCTCGGCCGCCCTGGTTGCCGCCCACCTGACGCTGCCAGTCCAGGCCGTCGAACAGGCATTCGGAGCCAAAGAGCTCAAAACCATCCGCTACTACGGCCCTGCGATGGCCATCTTCTTTCTGCTCTTCACCATCAGCTTCACTTCCCGGAGCTTCTTCGTCGACCGCGACCAAGGCATGCTCGAGCGCATCCTGGCGGCCCCGGTGCGCCCGATCAGCGTCATCCTTGGCAAGGTGCTTTCCGCCTTCGTCTTCGGGATCGTGAGCCTCAGCGTCATCGTCGCCGTGACCACCTTCGCCTTCGGTGCGGACTGGGGGAACCCTCTGGCCGCAGCGTTGCTCTCCGTGGCAATGGTGCTGGCCATCACCGCCACCACAGCCCTGGTCATCGGGGTGGCCCACACCCAGCGGCAGGCAGAAGGTATCTCCTCGTTCGTGGTCTTCGGACTTGCTCTCCTGGGTGGCAACTTCGTGTTCGTGTCGGTTACTCCTCCGATCATGCAACGTCTGGCCCTTCTGACCCCCAACGGCTGGGCGCTGCGCGGCTACACGGACCTGGCCACCACCGGCGGCGGACTGGCCGTGGTCGTCATGCCCATCGCAGCCATCCTCGTCTACACGCTTGTCGTCGGCCTGGTGGCGACCGTCTTCGCGCCTCGGGCCCTCGAGCCGTGAGCGTGCTGGCCATCATGACGGTGTCGGTCCGCCGGGTGCTGCGCGATCGGCTGTCGCTGTTCTTCATCGTGATCCTGCCGATCATGGTGATCCTGATCATCGGAGCGTCGGTCCATGGCTTCTCCACCTTCCGGGTGGGCGTCGTGGAGCGCGGATCGGGTGCGTCGGGCAAGCAGGTGACCGCCATGCTCTCCTCCACGCCTGGCATCGACGTGCGCTACTACCCCACGGCCAGCGCCCTCGAGGCGGCAGTCCGCCGGTCGGCTGTGCAGGCAGGGCTGGTACTTCCAGCCGGCATGGACCAGGCGATCAAGGGGCACCGCGTGGTCACGGCGGGTCTGGTAGCCGAGTCGGCAAACCCGACCCAACAGGCGGCCGCGACGGCCGTGCGGTCCGTCCTTGCCCGCTATGCCGAGCAGGTGCAGGCTGCACGATTCGCCACCGAACAGGTTGGCGGGAAGTTCGGCTCCGCCATGATCCGTGCCGGCCACCTGGCCGCCACCGTTCCGGCGGTGACAGTGGTCTCCCGGCAGGCGGGCACCCGATTGGCCACACTTCCCGAGGGCTTCAGCTATTCGGCGCCCACCATGCTGGTGTTGTTCGTCTTCTTGAATTCGCTGGCCGGAAGCGCGGTGATCATCGCCAATCGAAGACTCGGCATGTACGAACGGATGCTCGCCGGACCGGTGCGCAGCGGCGCAGTGATCGCCGGCGAGGCCCTTGGGTTCGTCGCCATCGCGCTGGCCCAGGCAATGCTCATCATCGCCATCGGAGCGCTGGTGTTCGGGGTGTCGTGGGGCGATCCGCTCGCCGCGACCGCCCTCGTCGGAGTGTGGGCACTGGTCGGCGCCGGGGCCGGGATGCTCGCCGGCACCCTGTTCTCGACGCCCGAGCAGGCCACGTCAATCGGCCCGGCCCTGGGCATCGCCTTCGCCATGTTGGGCGGCTGCATGTGGCCGTTATCGATCGTTGGCCCCACCATGCGGCTTCTCGGCCACTTCACCCCTCAGGCATGGGCGGTCGACGCATGGACCCGTCTGCTCTCCCAGCACGGAACCGTCGCCTCCATCGCTCCCCAGTTGCTCATTCTCGGTGGCTTTGCCGCGAGCTCGCTGGCCCTTGCGTCCTGGCGGTTGAGCCGACGGCTCGCCTGAGCACCCGGTCGTGGGGATCGTCCGCTGGACAGCTCAGCCACAGCCGACAGCACCTTCGCCGTACTGCTGGAGGCGGACGATAACGGCTCCAGCCCGGACGGGATGGCCTGGACTTAGTCATGTTGGCCCACGGGCTTGCCGCAATCCGTTCGGATGCCGAGGTCCGGAACCTCGGGCTCCGAGCCCTGCTCGGATTTGTCACCGCAGACCGGGAGAACGAGGGCGGGGGCATCACGCCAATCTGACCGACCTGGTCGTCACACCACCTTGCTCGGACCGATCACCTAACCTTCGCGGTGGTGTTCGCGAGCCGCGGCGTAGGCGTGCTCGAAGGAGGGGACCCGACCGGCCCACGACAGATTGGTCTGAGCATGGACGCGAGCGGATGACCCGCGTCGAGCCAGCTCGCCAGGATGGTCGACCGCCTCGACCAGCACGTCAGCCAGCGCGTCGACATCGTCGGGGGCCACCAGCCAGCCGGTAGGCCGGACGGGGTCAAGATTCACCATCAACGGGAACCCGCCGCTCCGGGTAGCGATCACCGGCCGGCCCACGGCCATGGCCTCGAGCGCCGTCTGAGGATAGGAGTCGTTGACCGAGGGCATGACCACGGCGTCGCAGGCGGCCAGAGCTTGGGGTAGGTCGTCGTGGCCCCGCCATCCGGCGAAGAACACGCCGTCGAGGCCGATCCGGCGGGCAACGGTAACAGGGTGCTCGCCCTCCCACTCGCCGGGGTGGCCGCCCCACACCAGCAGTGAAGCCGTGCACCGGGCGCGGGCCCGAGCGAAAGCATGAAGGAGGAGCGGCACCCGTTTGGCGGCAGTGAAGCGGCCGACGAACATGATCACCGTGGTGCCGTCATCCCGGCCGAGGAGCCGGTCGAGGTCGGCCTCTCGGTAGCCCACCGAGCCAGGCACCCCCGACTCGTCCCAACCATGGGGATCCTCCACCAACCACCGCCGAAAGCAGTCCCGCCTCGCCCCGGGGCCGAAGCGGCGGGGTCGAAAACGCTCGGTGTCGACTCCGTTGGTGATGGCGGTGACCCGCTCCGGAGCGACGCCCAGTACCGAGATGGCTGTGGCTCGGTCGGAGGGTGAGACGGTGACCAGGTGATCCGCGGCAAGGGCACGGCGACGCAGCCTGGCCAGCCAGAACTCGCCGTAGCGCCACTGTGACCAGCGCGTGGAGCGCAACAGTTCGAGTTGCTCTCCGTCGAGGCCACCGGTATCGATAGCTTCGTGGTCCACCGCGTCGGGCATCGCCGCCAGTGTGAGGTCGAGAACACCTGCCACGGCGGCTCGCTCTTCGACGGCCTCGATGAACTTGATCTCGGTGCCGTGCAGATGGGCCAGCAGGGGCGCATGGGGCCAGTGGCGGGCGACGGTGTCGTGCTGGGATGTGAGGTGATGGAGGTGGAACAGGTCGGCCCGATCGGCGCCAGCAGCGACGAAGGGGGCTTCCCACACCGACGACAGGAGGTCGTCAAATGCCGGGTCAACGGCAGCCAATACCGGATCGGGGGCACCCTCCCGATCCTCGTACGAGGGGTGCATTGGCACGGGTGCCGCCAGGGCGCTGGCGCCGGTCTCGAACGCTGCCACCGCCGCCGTGTAGTCGAGGTAGTGCAGGTCGATGCCCGCGAAGAACGTGGGAGCGTGGGTGGCCTGGCCCGGTCCCCCGAGGGATCCGGCCACCAGCGACACCGACCAGCCCACGTCCCCCAGGGCCGCGGCGAGGTAGCGGGTCACCTGAGCTGCTCCGCCCCGGGGGAAGAACAGGAGCCCCATCACGATCCTGCCGGTGGCCATCGAGGCCAACAGTACAGCTCGCGTCGTGCAGAGCACGGGTCCGAGCTACCCCCGTTCCGCAGCATCTCTCACGTGAGGACGATGTCCTCGCCGATGGCATCGGGCCAGCCGTCTGCCGCCCTGACGGCGTCGACTCGGTACACGCTGAAGGCCCCCTGGGCCACCAGCGTGCTCTGGAACAACCCCTGCATCCGCTTCACCGAGGCAATGCCGAGGAACTAGTCCCACACCTCGAGCCGTGTCCAGAAGGTGCTCCGGCTGCTACGCACCAGAACGTAGCCGGCCACCGCCTCCACTTCGCTCGGTGAGGACTCGAGGCGGGCCGCCAACAGCCGGACCGCCGATCGGTGCAGCAGGCGTCGGCGTCGACCGTGACCACCAGGTCGGTGGTGACCGGCTGGGTCGGCGATGACACCGTGAGGGCTGGCTGTTGGTCCAGAGTCAATCCGGCGACCAAGAACGCAATGATGAGTCCTGGTAGGAATGCCAGCAGCGTGACCACAATGACCGCTCGCTCCAACGAGATCACCCCAGCCAGGCCGGCGATCCAAGGTAGCGAGATCCAGAGCGAGAAACCCAGCCAGATCAGGGCGAAGGTGAGAGCGAGGACGAACTTCCATCGGACGCTCAGATACCGCCGGCGGCGGGCCTCGATGGGAATTTCGAGGCTGCGATGTATGCCGCCGGTGGCCGCCAGCTCCTGAGCGACCGACGAGGGCCGCCTGCAAGTCACAGTTCTACCCAAGCCGTGAGCACGACTCCTCCTCTACCGACTCCCGAGACAACTGACCGTCTTCGATGACCGGATTGCGGGGTCAAACCAATCCCCCACATCCAGAACGATCAGGACTCCTTGAGTCGCACCTTGAACATCTACCGCCTGGGAGCCTCGCTGAGTGGTTTCCCCGCCCGACCGGCCGGAATCCGCCCACCTGCGGGCAGGAGTCCGGGCGACCGTTGGGGCGGACTCGTATGGTGGCCGGCCAGCTCATCCGCCGGACGCCGGCATGACGGCCATCCCGCGATCAGTCAGCGATGGCCACATGTTCCAACAGGCAGATCTTTTGCGGTCGGGGGCCAACATGGCCTCAGAGGCCGAAGTCGTCGGGGCCGCGATCAACGACCGGCCCCCGTTGACCGCCGAGTCCCGGCGGCTTCTTCGGCGAAGCGCTGGCATCCATGTCGCCCGTTCCGCTCGGCGGCATCGGCCACAAGTCCTCAGGTTCCTTCCCACATGTTTCGGGAACCAGCCAAAAGGACCCGGCTGCCAGTGCGGCGGGGGCGAAGGTGACCACGGCCGCGACGGCGAACCGATTGCCGACATCGGCCACCGCTCCGAATGCCACCAACCCGACCACGGCCCCGAGGACGCCCGCAGCTACCCACCACCCCGCCACCGACGCCCGAACCGACGTAGGAAATAGTTCGGCCAACAGCGCGCCACCCGCCGGGGCGAACACCGAGCCAGCCATCACTTCGAGGATGTAGCCGAGAACCAAGGCGGGACGCGAACCCTGGTAGGCGAGTGCACCGAACACCGCAAGTGCGATCATCGCCAGTGCGCCCGTCGGGCGCCGCCCAAGGTGGTCGGCGAGCCATCGACCAGCCAGAAGGCCGACCAGCCCGGCCAGCCCGGCCCCGACAACCATGGCGGCGGTCGCGTACCCGGGCTGGTGCAACACGTTTTGTGCATACAAGAACACGAAGCTGTTGGCCGGGCCGGTGATCGCTGAAACTGCAAAGGCAATGACCGCGATAACCAGCAGTCGCCTGCGGAACTCACGGCCGACGGGGCCGAGTACCGGCAGTGGTTGCTCTGCCGCGGCTGCGGCGATCCTGAACCGGTCCGGCTCCTCGATCCACGTGCGCAGGAAGGGGAGCGCTGCCAAGGGCACCAGCGCAAGGGCAAAGATGCCCCTGAACCCGAGCGCACTGGACGCCAGGCTGTGGATCACGGCCGTCAGACCGGCCCCGGCCCCGTAGCCGGCGGCCACCAGCGCGACCGCCGCCGCCCGGTCACGAGCATCGGTCTGCTCAGCTGCTATGACCTGGGTGAGGGCGTTCGTGGAGCTGAGCAATGGACGCCCGCAAGCGAAGATCGCAACGAAGAGCCAGTAGCTGGGACTGGCCGATGCAGCGACGGTCATCGCCAGACCCAGGGAGACGGTGGTGAGAAGCATGGTGCGTCGTCCGAAACGATCGGCCAGGCCGACGAGCGGCAAGCTGCCCAACGACGCCAGCCGAATGATGGCCAGGCCGATGCCGAGTTCGGTGCCCGAGAGCCCCACCTGATCGGCGATGGTGCCCCCTTGCACCACCTGCCCGAAGTCCCGAGCCACGTCACCCAGCGCGGCGATCACGCCGAATTGACCGAAACCCGAGGCCATCGCCACGATGGCGACGCTGACCACCCTTCGGTCGGCCCACCGGTGGAGGCGCAAGGTCGGCGTTGTTCCGGACTGTGGTTCCGGCGTCGACGTCATGGCGACGGCGCTCGTTTCGACGGACTGCATTCGCTCGTCCGTGCCCGCGGGTCCCCGTGGACCTCAATGGCACCCGCTGCCGCTGGAGCCCCCCGCTTCTTCCCTGGAGATGAAAGTCCCCTTGGACTTACGGACTTCGCCTCGTCCGGCGTCGAACGCGCAACAGCTCCCTCCTCGCCCTTGGGAACGGCGTGGTCGGCGGCCCTCCGTCTGCCCGGCCAAAAGGGCGCGTCGAGCAGCGTCAGGAGGATCAGCGCCACTCCGGTTGCGCTCAGCAGGTACCAGGGCAACGGACCAAGCACCCGTAGCAGTGTCCATTCACCCGGCGGCTGGCGGAGGAACATGTAGTTCGCACCGCTGAGTGCGTCACCGAGACCGACCAGTGCCGTGTAGGCGATCGTAATGGCGAACACGCGGGGCACCGCGCCGGGACGGGGAGCGATCCGCAAGCCGACCACCAAGAAGAGCGCGGCCATCACGATGCCGAGGTGGCCGGCCACGTACTGGAAGAACACCAGGTGCGGAAACCCAACATTGAGATCGGGGGTAACGATTCCTTGCAGTGTGCCGGCGAGGTCCCAGAAATAGGTGAGTTCGACGAGCAGTGCTAATCGCCACCAGCAGGCCACCGCGGCCACGACTACACAAACATTGCACAGTGCCAGGGGTAGCGATGTCTTTGGCGACCATGTGCCGTTCGCCGCGAGTGCGATGGAGTAGCTGACGGCGTCTGCAAACAGCACTAGACCGATCGCTCGGGCCATCAGGATTCTCCATCGGCCTGGCCATCGGCGCGCCGCTGCGCAGAGAGCGGCGCAATCCGCTGCGGCAAAGATGACGGACAACCAGTAGCCAAAGGGCGAGGTCGTGGCGATCACTCTCCTTTACCACCGGGAACCAGCGCTTGTACCTGTGGATGCGAGACCCTCTCCGGCCCCCTCTCGGTCAAGAGCAGATCGCATCGAGGCCTCCGACGTCCGAATGAAAGAGGCTGCACCCGCTCAACCGGGCAACGTGTAGCGAACGAACATCTGCCAACTGACGAATGCCCAGAGAGCAATGGGGTCCCGCCGTCCGGGGAGCCGGCTCTGAATCGTCGACCAGATGGCCGAAAGGCTCGTCGATCGCCTCCCCAGGGTTGGAGGCGATACCCAGAAACTGGGACGATCCGGCCGACCGCCAACTGCCACCAACGTGAGAACGACGGCGAGGACACCTGCCATCGGGTAGGCCCACAAAGCAGGCGGCTGCAGGCCGGTGGCCCACCAGGTGTACGCGACAAGGATCAGTGGGAACGCAACAGGCGCTCCATACGATCTCACCACTTCAGCCCGACAGGACATCAGCCGGAAGGTGGGCATCCTCCGCCGTCCTCCCCGAGCCGGTGGTCACGGGCCCCCAAACACAACCGGAGCGGCAGGACCACCGGCCATCGTCATGCCCCCACCACCGTCAGGTTCGGACCGAACCGCCAGCACGTACACCTCCGAGACGTCCACCGTCTCGTTGGTGAGGACCACCTCCACCAGCTTGTCGAGTACATCGAAGTGCTCCTTGAGCACTTCGATGCGATATGACATCTGGTCACCTCGGCCACTGTAGGCCAAAGAGGACCTTCGACCCTGGTGCCGGTGGTCCGAGCAGGGGAGGGTGGCCGTATGAGGATCGGTGGGTTGGTTGACGAATCGGTCAATGCGGTGACCCGGGCTGCGCGGCCAGTGACCGGCGTGGCAGAGGATTATGACTCGCTGCTCGATCTCATCGGCGATCGGCGCCTCGTCCTGATCGGCGAGGCATCGCACGGCACGCATGAGTTCTATCGAGAGCGAGCCCGGATCACCCGCCGGCTCATCGACGAACGGGGCTTTACTGTGGTGGCGGTCGAAGGGGACTGGCCCGATGCCTACCGGGTGAACCGGTACGTAATGGGAATGTCGACTGATCAGGATGCTGAAGCCGCCTTGCGAGGCTTTCGACGATTTCCCGCCTGGATGTGGCGCAACCGTGACGTGCTCAGTTTTGTCCAGTGGCTCCGTGCCCACAACGATGCACAGGTACACCCGGCATCGAAGGTTCGGTTTTACGGGCTCGACCTCTACAGCCTGCGAACCTCCATCGAGGCAGTGATCGAGTATCTCGATCGAGTGGATCCATCCGAGGCCGCCCGGGCGCGGCAGCGCTATTCGTGCTTCGACCATGTCGATGCAGATGGCCAGGCTTACGGGCATTCGCTCGCTTACCAAGGCGCCACCCCTTGCGAGAACGAGGTCGTCTCCCAGCTGTTGGAGTTGCGACGCCGGTCCGACCTCTACCTCCGACAGGACGGTTGGGTGGCCGAGGATGAGCAGTTCTACGCGGAGCAAAACGCGAGGCTGGTCCGCGATGCGGAAGAGTATTACCACCAGATGTACCGGGCAGAGGTGTCGTCCTGGAACCTACGTGACCTGCACATGGCTGGGACTCTCGATGGCCTGATTGAACATCTCGACCACCAATCGGTACGAACCAAGGTGGTTGTCTGGGAACACAATTCACATGTGGGCGATGCTCGCGCCACCGCCATGGGAGCTCGTGGCGAACTCAATGTCGGCCAACTGGTGCGTCAGCGCTACGGAGGTGATGCCGTGCTCATCGGCTTCAGCACCTTCAACGGTCGGGTGACCGCCGCGTCCGACTGGGGTGGGCCCGCCGAGCGCAAGCATGTACGCCCTGCCCGACCGGGTAGTCAAGAAGCGCTCTTACATGCCGTGGGACTTCCGCAGTTCTGGGTGGCAACTGGGGATGGCGATGTCAGCAGCGCACTTTCCGAGCCACGGCTCGAACGGGCAATCGGCGTGATCTATCGCCCCGAGACCGAACTCCAGAGCCACTATTTCGAGGCGCGCCTGGCTATGCAGTTCGATGCCGTCATCCATGTGGATCGCACGCGTGCCCTCGAACCTCTCGAACGCACAGCGCTGTGGGATCGCGGGGAGCCGCCCGAAACGTTCCCGACCGGACTGTGACAATGGGGAGAGGCCGTGGAGGGGCGGTGACCTGATACCCCGAATCTGATCTACTGCAACGCTCACAGGGGGCGAGTCACGCCTTGATGCGAACCCAGGTGTTCGCATCGCTCGGTGGAATGGCTGTTCGCCTCGATCGCCACCTTCCCGACAGATCGCTCTACAAATCGGAGACCACTTGCTTCCGATTGTTTGCTCATCGACACTGACGAACGAGGGCACGGTCTTCCACATGGCCCAGGCGTGAGGGCCTTCGGGGTCCCCTGATGGGAGAATCGGTCCAGCTCTACCGCGAGTCGCTCTGCCGCAATGAGGAGATGCTGTGACCGATCCGTCACCCGAGGAGATCAGGAGCCAGCTCGGCCTCGTACTCCACCCGACCTGTGGGTATGTGGCCGAGACCTACCGCAGTACTGAGCGGATCGCCCCCGGTGGCTTGCCCGAGCCTTTCGCCGACGGGCGTCCACTGGGCTCGGCACTGAGCTTTCTTGTCGCCCCCGATGCGCCGTTGCGGCTGCATCGCATCCGCAACGATCAGCTCTACCACTTCCAGCTCGGCGACCCACTCGAAGTGCTGCTACTTCATCAGGACGGTAGCCATGGCGAGGTGGTTTTCGGCCCAAACCTGGCTGCCGGCCAAGTTCTGCACCTGACTATCCGCGGGGGGACCTTCCACACCGCCCGACTGGCAGTCGGTGGCGCGTGGTTCCTGGGGGCGAGCACGGAATGGCCTGGGGTCGAGCCAGCCGACGTGGAGCTGGGCGAGGTCGAGCTGTTGGCTGCCCGCTTCCCGGCGGCGGCCGACCGACTGCGGAGCTTCCAGTCTCAGCCTCCGGGATAGGCAAATCGATCTGACAGCGTCGGCCACCGACGTTTCCGCGCCAATGTAGATGAGTGAGATCCACCGGTCGGGAAGCCATCATGCAGGTGCCGGAGTCGCAATGGCAAGCATGCAGGGGAGCCGCGAACAACTCGACGTGTCCTGTCGCAAGAGCACACCCTTTGAATCCGCCCATCCCTTCCTTCCCTCGACGCGGTTGGGTGACGGCACGGAGGTCACGGATCGGGGTGGCGGGCGATTCGCCATGTTCCTGCAAACCGGACCAATCACCTTTCTCTTCACGAAGGACCCATGTGGCTCCATCAGCCCACCGTCCGATTCCGATGTCGCAGAACCGGCACAAGGGGGACTGGGCAGACCCACCATGCGACCCTGCACGCGCTGGATCAGAACATCCCCAAGCTAAGTGAGGCAGGGACCGTCAGAAACCAATTACAGCCCACACGGTAGGCAGTCATTCAGACAAGTTCGGTCACAAATCTCTAAAGCACCACAGTGAAACAGCCGATACTCCGAGTGCGGAGGTAGAGGCAGGAGGCAAATTGGTCAGGCTGCCATTCAACTTTCAGCGCCGGGAAGAGCGAAAGACTGTGTCCAAGCGAATTCGGTTGTTCATTGTAGGGCTTGCGCTGGTCGGACTGGCAGCATCCTTGTTGTCAAATACTGCTGTCGGCGCAGCGTCGGCCTCCGCGTCCGCAAGGAACAAGTCCTCCGCCTTCTTCTCTTCCCTGCCCTTGGCCCGCGCTGGAGTGGCCAGCCCGACATACCTATACGGAAACGCCGTTCCTCACGCCACTCAGAGCACTCCGAATTGGGCCGGGGACGTCGTGGAAGGCGGGACCTACTCGTCGGCAACGACCTCATTCGTTGTCCCCAAGATGGTGACGTGTTCGCCGCCAGAGAACGACTCTGCTGTCTTTTGGGTAGGAATCGACGGGTGGGGCAACCAAACAGTGGAACAAGACGGGGTTACGGATGCCTGCAACATGGGAGTGCCCCACTACTACGCTTGGTGGGAAACCTACCCCACCAATAGTGGCCCGCTCCTCTCTGTAAGAATCGCTCCCGGGGACTCCGTCACTGCGTCTGTCGTGTACCAAGGCGAGGGCAACTACAAGTTTGAGGTGGATGATTCGACAAGTCAGACCAGCCAGTCTGTCATTGAGCCCGCGCCGAGTGGACTCAACTCTTCAGCCGAGTGCATTGCTGAGGATCCCGGTGGCGCTGGCAGCACGTTGGTTCCGTATGCCAACTATGGAACGGCTCAGTTCACCAACTGCACCGCTAACGGATCTTCCATTGGGGCACTTCGGTCGATTGCGATCAATACGGTGAATTCGGACGGCCGCTCGGTTGCTGTTACCAGCGAGCTAACTAACAATTCGGCCTTTAGCGTGACCCGGGAATTTCCGGCTCCAGCGCCGCCGGCTCCTATGCCTCTGGCCGGTCCGGTAGTCGGCATGACAGCTACTCCCTCCGGCAACGGCTACTGGTTGGTCAACGCCTACGGCGAGGTTTCTGCACACGGTGCCGCTCAGTTGTACGGCTCGATGGCCGGCCAGTCCCTCAACGCTCCCATTGCCCACATCGTTTCTACCGTCGACGGCTTGGGTTACTGGCTGGTGGCCTCCGACGGCGGCACCTTTGCCTTTGGTGATGCCGGCTTCTACGGCTCCATGGGTGGCAAACAGCTCAACGCCCCGGTAGTCGACATTGCCCCCACTTCCCATGGGAAGGGTTACTGGTTGGTGGCCAGTGATGGTGGCATCTTCGCTTTCGGGGATGCCCGGTTCTACGGCTCAATGGGAGGGCACTCTCTTAACAAGCCGGTTGTGAGCATCAGCGCTGACGACCAGACCGGCGGGTACTGGGAAGTGGCCACCGACGGTGGCATCTTCTCCTTCAATGCTCCCTATTGTGGTTCTACCGGTGCCCTGACCTTGAATGCACCCATTGTGTCGATGGCATCTGCCGACAATGGTTCGGGCTACTGGCTTGTCGCCAACGACGGCGGCATCTTCGCCTTCAATGACCGGTTTCGTGGTTCTATGGGCGGCCAATCGCTTGGCGCGCCCGTGGTCGGTATGGCCAGCGATTCCTCTACGAATGGTTATTGGTTGGCGGGACAAGACGGATCCGTCTACAGCTTCGGCGCTCCGTTCTATGGAGCGGATTGATTCCCCTGCCGCCCAGGAGACCGATGGCTCGAACACCGATGATCGGCCTTGGCGTCTTCGAGTGAACTCATTGGACAGATCAGTGGTTCCCGCTTGGTAGCCCCGCTGCCGGGTGGCTGGGGCACTCGACGGCTCACCTGGTGTCAAGTGCTCACTTCCGCGAACAGCAGTCGAGTAGCCAGGGGGAATCGGGTGAGTGGCGGGAGGGAACCTCCCCCTCCCGCTCTCGCAGGACCGGACGTGAGACTCTCGCCTCATCCGGCCCCCACAGGTCGCTTGTTGGTGGATGG
>JADGOF010000338.1 GCA_017883105.1 Acidimicrobiales bacterium | reverse complement strand
CAGGGAGAGCTCGGCGGAGCCGGCGTCGAACCGCGAGATCTCCAGCAGGTCGTCCACCATCCGGGTGAACCGCTGGAGATCGCCGTCGAGCAGGTCGAGCGCGCTCTGGGCGCGGGGAGCCAACTCGTGTCGGTGTCCCTCGAGCACCCCGACGGTCGCCGACAGCGTGGTCAGGGGGGAGCGCAGCTCGTGGCTGACATCCGAGGTGAACCGGGCCTCCCTCTCGATGCGGTCCTGGAGATTGGCGGTCATCCGGTTGAATGCCGCGGCAAGTTCCTGGAGGTCGACGTCGTCGCCGGCTTCGACCCGGGTGTCCAGTTGGCCACCGGCGATGGCCACCGCGGCATCGGTGAGCCCCGAAAGCGGCCGGAGGGCGCGGGAGCTGGCCCACCGCCCCACGGCGGCCCCGGCAAGGGTGGTGACCAGCGCGGCCGCAGCCAGGGCTACGGCCAGGGCCCGGAGGGTACCGGCTAACTCCTCGAGCGAGAACACCTCGAAGTAGGCGGCGTGTACCGCGGGCAACGGCACCCCGATCACCAGTTGCGGGGTACCACCGATCGAGAAGCGCTGGGTTGCCGGGGTTCCGGCCAGGACCAACGAGCGCTCGGCCGCCGGGATGGCACTCTGCCCGACGGAGATCGACGTGGCGTACCACTGACCTCCGCTGTGGAGCACGGATCGGGATCCGGGCACGGTGTCGACCGATTCGATCAACTGGTTGACCTGGGCGCCTGGCGCCCGCAGCGAGTTCTGGATCAACGAGGCGTTGGCGAAGGCCTGGTGCTGGGCGGCGGTTTGGCGTTCATTGAGGAAGGTCTGCCGGGCCGTGAAGTAGGTGATGCCGGCCATGAGGGTGGACAGGGCAAAGGCGCCGATGGCGAACGCGGCCGTCACCCGGGCCCGTAGGCCGAGGCCACCGGACAGGCGTGTGCGGTGGCCTCGGTGGCCGGGAGACGGCGGAGACGTCGGGTCGGGGGCGGGCAAGGTGAAGCCGGCGGCCGCACCTGCAGGTGGGACCGGGACGTTGGGATCCAGCGCCCCGGCCACCGGTCAGACCGCCAGCTTGTAGCCCATGCCCCGCACGGTGAGGATGAATCGGGGGTTGGCCGGATCGGGCTCGATCTTGGTGCGCAGTCGCCGCACGTGGACGTCGACCAGGCGGCCATCGCCGAAGTAGTCGTACCCCCACACCCGTTCGAGCAGGTGCTCTCGGCTGAGCACCTTGCCCGGATGGTCGGCCAGCTCGGACAGCAGTCGGAACTCCGTGCGGGTGCAGTGGATCTCGACGCCGCTGCGTCGGACCACTCCGGCATCGGGGGCAATCTCCACGTCCCCGAAGGTGAGCACCGACTCTCCGGCCGCGTTGGGGCGGGACCGGCGGAGGAGGGCTCGGATCCGGGCGGCCAGCTCCTTGGAGACGAACGGTTTGGTCACGTAGTCGTCGGCACCCGCCTCGAGTCCGGCGACCACATCGTGGGTATCGGAGCGGGCGGTGACCATGATGATGGGCACCGTGCTCTGGCGACGGAGCGTTCGGCAGGTCTCGAATCCGTCGATGCCGGGCAGCATCAGGTCGATGAGGGCCAGCTCGAACGGGTCCTCGGTGAAGCGGCTGACTGCCTCCTCACCGCTGCCAACATCCTCCACCTCGTAGCCCTCGTCCTCAAGGGCCAGGCGCATCGACGACCGTATCCGCTCGTCGTCCTCGACGATCAGGATGCGACTCATGGTGCGATCATGACACGACCGACCGCCCTCCAGTGAGCAGGCCGGTGGTGGTGGATCAGGAATTCAGCCAGATCTGCGTGGGCCACACCGCGCCGGTGATGAACCCGAACGCCTTGGCTCCCGAGGGCGTCGTCGGGTTGTTGAAGTTCTCGACCTTGGGCTGGGCGCCGCACGACCACACGGTGCGGTCCGTCCAGATGTAGGGGATGTCCGAGCCCATCAACTTGCCGACCTCTTGATAGGCGGCTGTCCGATCGGACTGCGAGGTGGACTGGCGTCCCTTGATCAGCGCCGCCTGCATGTTGGCGTCGCTGTTGCGGGCCATGTTGATGGAGAACACCGGGTTGATGTTGGTCGGGCTCCAGAAGATGTAGTTGAGGCCGGGGTCGACCGCTCCGAACTGGCGCCACACCTGGGCCTCGAACTTGCCCAGCAGCGCGGTGTCGATGATCTGCTCCTGCTGGACCGGACTGTGACTGACCGTCATCCCCGCAGTCTGGAGCTGCTGCTGGACGAACTCGGCGATCTGCGTCGCGCTCGGATCGGCCGTGTGGTTGATGGTCACCGTCACCGGCTTGCCGTTCTCCTGTTGGACCTGCTGGATCAGTTGCTTGGCCTTGGCCGGATCGGGGGTCGGATAGCCGGTGGGGGCGTAGTAGGGCGACCCACTGACGAACGGCCCGTTGGATGTCGGGCTGATCCCCTTGTCGATGACCTGGGCGTACTGGGCCGAGCTCACCGCCATTGCCGCGGCCTGGCGCACCTTGAGGTTGTCGAAGGGCGGCTGGGACAGGTTGAGCAGGAGGCAGTTCATGTCCGGCTCCCCGGCCACGTGCACTGAGTCGTCGATGTAGCCCACCGAGGTGTCGGCGCGCAGCGGCCCGGTCACGGAGTGTGAGGACGAATGGATGATGTCCACGCTCCCCGATTGGAGACTGCTGAGGAGCTGGTCGGGGTCGGGGATGGGCTTGTAGGTGATGCTGTCCAGATAGGGGAACCCGGGACGCCAGTAGTGGGGATTCTTGGTGGCGGTGAAGTGATCGTTCGGATTCCAGACTTCGAAGACGAACGGACCGGTGCCCACCGGCTGGTTGGTGCCCTGGGGGTTCTTCAGCATGCTCGGCGCGGCGACGAAGGCGATCTGGCCGCCCACACCCCCGGCCAAGAAGAAGTCGAACGGCACCCACGGGGTCTTCATGGTCACGGTGACGACCAGCGGGCTGGTCACCGCGATGGTCTCGATGTTGGTCACCGCCGGCCCGGTGAGCAGGGCGTTCTTGTGGGCGTTGAAGTTATAGGCCACCGCTGCGGCATCACAGGGGTGTTGTCGTGGAACAGCAGATTGGGGCGCATGGTGATCGTCCACACCGTGGCATCGGCGTTGGGGGTGATCGACTGGGCCAGGTAGGGCTGGACCGATCCGTCCGCGGCGATGATGGCCAGTGGGTCGAACACGGTGCGGGCGTACATGATGCCGGTAGAGTCGAACGTCCCGGTGGTGGGGTCGAACCCCTTCTCCTCGGCTTCGACGCCGAAGATCAGCTGGCCACCCTTCTTCGGAGTCGCGGTGGAGGTGCCGTCAGGATGGCCAGAGGTCCCCGACGACCCCGATCCCGACCCGGAGCTGCAGGCGGCCAGGAGGCCAGGAGCCCACCCGATGATCCGATGGCGGCGATGCCGACCCCGGTGGCTGCCCCCTTGGCCAAGAACGAGCGTCGGCCGATTCGATCAGACATAGTCCCCCTTAGCTTGCGATTAAACCCTTGACCCAGCTCAAGCAGCCTTTTTGACTGCTGGATAACGGGTTCTTGGCGGTCTTCGGGTTCCCTTTGGTCGTCCTGGACC
>JADGOF010000337.1 GCA_017883105.1 Acidimicrobiales bacterium | reverse complement strand
GACCACGCTCAACGGCGAGGGTCTCCAGCACCAGGACGGCCATTCGCTCCTGCTGGCTTCGGTGGTCCCGAGCGTTGCCGCCTACGACCCGGCGTTCGCCTATGAAGTGGCCACCATCGTCGAGAACGGCATCACTCGGATGACCGGACCGGATCCCGAGGACCGGTACTGGTATCTCACGCTCTACAACGAGAACTACCCGATGCCGGCCCTCCCCACCGACCCAGACGAGGCGAACCGTGTTCGCCTTGGAACCATCAAAGGGCTCTACCGGTTCGCATCCGGGCCGCAGCCGGAGCCAGGGGGCGGGGAGACCGACTCCGCAGCGATCCACCAACCGGTGCCGGCGGCGGTGCCGGCGGCGGTGGACGTCACCCTGGGCCAGGACGGCACAGTCGGCCTGGTCCGCCAGCTTGCGACGGCCAAGGAGACCCTCTTCCCCTCCATCTGCTTCTTCGAGCAGACAGAAGGGACGACGGAGGTCGAGATCGCCCTCCAGTGGAACACCGGCTTCTACGAGAACATCCACTCCTTCGCCAACGGGAACCCCACCATCGACGGCGGCATGTACGAAGAGGGCTTCAAGAAGGCCCTCACCAACATTGTCAACCGATACGCTCGGACCAAGGGCATGCTGGAGAAAAAGGACGACAACCTGCTCGGTGAGGACATCCGCGAGGGTCTGACCGCCGTCATCTCGGTCCGTCTGGCGGACCCGGAGCTCGGGGGGACCTCCCAGGCCAGACTCGGTGACGTCCCGGTGCGGATTATGGTCGAGCAGGCCACCAACCAATACCTGCCCGATTGGTTCGAGCGGCATCCACGCGAGTCCGGGCGGATCATCCAGAAGGCGGTGGCCGCAGGTAAGTCCCGGGCGACGGCGCGATCGGTGCACGATCTCAGGTGGCGCAGCACGGCGAAGGCAACACTCCTCTTCTCCGGGTCGGCATGGCAGGCGGCCATGGCCGCCCGCAGACTGCTGGCTGGCGACTGGGGCGTGGAGGCCGACGCCTGGTCGGTGACCTCCTACAAGTCGCTGCGGGAAGACGCCATCTCGGTCGAACGGTGGAACCGCCTCCATCCCGGCGAACCCGAGCGGGTGCCCTTCGTCACCGAGTCCCTAGCTCGGTCGGAGGGCCCCATCGTGGCGGTGACCGACTTCATCCGCTCCGTCCCCGACCAGGTGTCCCGGTGGATGCCCCGGCGGTTCACCTCACTCGGAACCGACGGGTTCGGACGCTCCGACACCAGGGACGTCCTCCGGCGCTTCTTCGAGGTTGACGCGGCCCACATCGTGGTGGCCGCGCTCCATGGCCTGGCTTCCGACGGTGTGCTCCCCTGGCGTACGGTGGCCGAGGCTATCGAGCGGTACGGCATCGACCAGGTGGCCGGTGACCCCTGGTCGTCCTGACCCGCCCCATGCCGTGGCGCCCATCCTGCGTAACCGCCCATTGGATCCGGGCACCCCGGGCGACACTGCCACGCCGGCGGGATGACACTGCTTCTATCCGATGGGTCCGATTCTCTCCGGTGAGTCAGACGCTGACGCACCGCTTGCCAAGGATCCACTGGCCCTGCTCATCGGGATGGTGCTCGATGACCAGCACCAGGAGTGCTTTTGCACGTTCCTCTCGAGTGCGCCCCAGATTCCTCTTGCGTCCGGCGGGCGCGGCCATTCGGTGCCGCGTCTGAAGCAGCTCAGCCGCTGCATCAGCGTTGGCCATCGGAAGAGTTGAAGCCGAACACCATGGCACGGACTTCCCTGATGGTTTCGTCGAGCAGTTCGATGGCGGCTTCGATCCGTTGGATCGCGTCAGGATCACACTCGAACTGGAGTGCGCCCTGCAACACCAGCGCTGCCTCGAAGATCCCACGGACGACCACCTTGTTCAGTTCGCCGCCTATTCGCTCGAGGGTGTCCTGCAAGGGGTCCGCAATCGCTGAGGCTGCGTCATCGGTCTCCTCTGTAGTGGCGCGGCCTCCCACTTCCGAGGTGAAGAGCGGCGGCCCCGGATTTGCTTCAGTGGCCGCGGCAGCGATGGCCGCGTTGACATTGTCGACATGGGTCATTGCTGTGTTGATGTCGTCCAGCGCTGACGTGGATTCGACGCTGGCCTCGCCAGGACCTGGTCCTTTGCCGTTGGAAGTCGAACGGCATTCGGTCCATGACTGAGCAAGCGTTCCGGGACCCATTCCTTCGAGCGCAACGGACGCTCGGTGCAGGGCATGACCGGCTTCGATGAGCCGCATTGCGGAGTCTCCATCGGGTTCCGTGTAGCTCATTGGCCGCCCGCCTCCGCCAGTAGAAAGACCGAGGCCGAGATGGAATTCAAGTCGGCCGTCCCGGTCTGGAGTCCACGGCCGTACGCGATGGTGTCATCGGGCAGGTATTCCACGAGGCCCCACGCGCAACTGCAGCCCATGCCCGCGACTCGAGCGGCGTTCGGGCGGACACACTTCGGCTGGCGCACTGCGACCTCCAACAGATCTTTCCGTTTGTTGGTGGCGGCTAGCTACTCAACCGGCTGCCCTGAGGGTATTCGTCAGGCCCATGACGCGCAAGTCGCCCACTCAGGGGCGTTCCCACCGAGCACTGATCGACTATGCGTGCCGCACGAACTGGCCAACCTCACTGATCACGGAGGATCCCCGTGGAGACGACATGCTCAGCAACTGCGCGCAGTTTCTCATTCCGACCCTGGGAGGTCGTACGTAGCAGATCGAACGCGGCGTCAGCATCGATGCTCCGTGTCGCCATAAGGACTCCCTTCGCCTGTCCGATGACATCGCGGGTGGTCAGCGCCTCACGCAACCCGTCGGCCACCGCGAGGTCGCGTTCGTGGATCTGCGCGCCGGCGCGCGTCAACGCCGCATGAGCTGCGAAGACGGTTCCGAACGCGCGAGCGGACTCGTCGAATGCGCCACGGCAACCGCTGTACGGGTCGAGGGCCCCAAGCGTCTCCTCTGAGGCAAAGAGCCGAAACACCAGCATGCTCTCGACGCCCGCATCAAGGGCCCGCACGGCAAACGTCGGCCAGAGCGATATCTGGTCGCGAAGGTCTGATGACTCGAATGTCGGGCGCTCCCAGATAGCGTCGACACACGGGCCCTCGCCGATCTCGTACTCCATCTTCTCGATCTCGTGCACAAGCTCGTTGGACCATGCGCCGGCCACAATCTTGCCCCTGCTGACGAGCAGCAAACCAGCCCCGTCGCAGCCATCGATCGTCTCGGCAGCCACGTCGACGATCCGCTGCAAGGTGGCTACGACCGTCGGCTCCCCAGACGGCGATCGGGCTATTGCAGCGATCGCAGAGGCGGACGAATCACCAGTCGGCTGTCGCCATTCTGGCTCCGCCACATCGCTCATCCGGGTGCACCACCTTCAGGGACATTGTCAGTAGGACAGCGCCCACGTGCCACACGTCGCGCATGCACAGGTTAACGCTCAAGAATGGCAATCCGATCCGACGCCCACGGAGAGGTTGTCCCGCTGAGCGTGGAAGTTTGAGGTGGCGGTCCCCCGCCTGATGCCTGCCGAGTGGTAGGTGTCGGGCGTCGCCAAGACATCCAACCA
>JADGOF010000336.1 GCA_017883105.1 Acidimicrobiales bacterium | reverse complement strand
GACGGCGTGCCCCACCACCGGCGCCACGACGTTCAAACGCGGCTGCCAGGTGGAGGGGACTTCTCCGGGGGCATGACCAGGCCCCCGGAGAACTTGTGAAAAGGTCATCAGTCGAGCACCAGGATTCGTCCGCTTCCCGGTGCACCCTTGCCGGCTCCGGGTACCTTGGCGATGGCGTCGAGGCGGGCGGACCATGCCAATGTGGCAGCGACACCGCAGTCGATCTTCCGGGTGGAGTCGGGAAACTCCTTGTGGATCTGGATTCCGGCCTTGGACGTTCGACGGCGGGCGTTCAAGACGTGCTCGGTGAGTCGGTAGGACCCGTCGTGACTCATGTCCCCGTTCATCACGGCCTCCTCGAAGCTGGCCAACGCCCTGACCATTTCCGAGGTCCTGTTCGCCCATCGGTGGAGCGGGTGATCGTTGCTGGCCTTGACCTTCAGACGACGTGAATAGGCGGCTTCCCACCCGCCGATTTGGGATTGCCAGCCAGCAGGGTCGCAGTAGAACCCGACGGGGCGGAATCGCTTGAACGCATCCCGTACAGCGGCGTCGATCACTGACTCCGGCGGCGTCCATTCGTCCTCACCGTCGCGTGCTTGCCAGCAACCCAATAGCTCGACGTGACCATCAGCGACCCGGACAGCCACCAGGGCGGTGGCGTCGGCGTTGCCGCGGGCCCGGCCTCGTGAGCCATCGAAGCCGAGAGTGATTCGGTCGCCGTCCTCCAGGGGCTTGGTCCGGTCCTCGCATCGCTGCCAGTCATAGGAGGCAATCCAAGCGTCGTCGGCTGAGGCGGGCTGGTTGAGGTAGTACCGCCTGGCATCGGCGGGATGGGTGCCCCGGTCGATGACTTCGGCCATCAGTCGTTCTATGTCGATCCACGGCGAGTCGTAGTACAACTCCTCCAGCGCGGCACGGAGCTGCTCGGGGTCTCCGAGGTCATCGCAGTTTCCAACCGGGTGCCAGGTGAGTACGCCATCGCCCCGGTGCTGACCATTCCGCACGGCCTCGGCGTATTCGGCGGTCAGCTCGGCAACGGAATCTTGACCGGCTGCCCACTGGTTAGTGGTCTCCAGCGAACGTCCACCCGTCTTGGCGACACCACGGCGAAGCGTCTCGGCCAGTCGGTGCCCACCGTTGCTCGCGATCCACAAGTGGGCTTCGTCCAACACGACGGCGGTCGGGCGCAAACCCTCTTTGCTGGGCGCTCTGGCGGTGGAGGACGATAGCTTCCCGTTCCTGGTTCGGACACGGGTCAGCCCGGCATCGAGACCGGGTATCTCCAGTGCGGCGGCGGCGCTGTTCAACATCGAAATGGCGAGTCCCATCGTCGCGTCTTCGGCCTGATCTTGTGAGAGCGCGCTCAACTTCACGTCGGGGCTCGGGTGCGCCCGCATGATGGGTTGGCCGTCGTCGTCCCATCCGAGGAAACGCACCGGGCCGGCCAGTTCCACGCATCCGAGGGCGGCGGCCATGGGCGACTTACCTGCACCCTTCGGCAACACGATTTGCCCACGTCTCCAGAGATACCCCCCGGTCTCGTCGATGGCGAACCACCACGCCACGAAGCGGGCTTGTGATTCCCTCCAACGCCACGGGTCACCGGCAGCGTCGCCGTCAGGTTGCACGAGGACGGTTTCGGACCATGCGAGCACCGCGGGGCCAGCGGTCCTCACGTCCTGGTCGAGCGGCCATCCTACGGGCAGGCCGTCGGCGTCCCACTCCAGGCGGGCGAGGGTGTCGGCGGCGCTCATGCCGGCCTCGGCTTCGACCACCGCTGCTTCGCCATGACCATGGCGCTCGCCGTCGTCGCTCGACGCTGGTCGACGGCGCTGGTGTCGGTGTCGGACAGGGACAGACCCCGGAGCAGGGTGTTGAGGGCCATTCGGTGCTGCCTCAGCTCGGAGATAAGAGGGTGAATGACCTCTTGCCCCATTGAGCCCTTGACGGTCCGGGGCGAACCCTTGAGGGCAGCTTGTAGGTCGTCCACGAGGTCGGCTTCTCGGCACGCATCGAGCAGAATCCGGCGATGATCGGCCCGTAACTCATGATTTGCGACCACCTCACGCCAAAGTGCGCGGCCACCGGAGGCGAGCCCTGTAGGCGCTGGGGGTGTCTTTTTGGGCATCTGGGCCCTTTCTATTGACCTGGAAAAGCCAGGGCGTGAGCGCTCACACAGCGGGCGGCTATACGTGTCGGGGTGCATGACCCCCCGGGTGGGGGGTGGGTGGGGTGGGGCCTCCATGGGGGCGGCTCGAAATATAAACAGAGCGCCTCGCATGGCCTCTTGTCGGCCTGCCGCGGCCCGCCCCGCCGTGGCCTGCGACTGACCGACTGCTGTCGGCGTGATCGCAAACGCACGGCGCAGGCAAGGTGACTTGTGACATCGCTACTTGTTGGCCCTCTTCGTCACTGTGGCGCTGGCATCGCTGTAGGCAGCGGCGACCCTGGCTGTGGCAGCGGCGGTGGGTGCGGCGCACCTGGCGACGAGTGCCCGCTCGCAGACATCGTTGAAGGTGAGCGATGTGAGCGGGTCGCCGGGTGCCGTTCCCGTTACCGGGTCGCCCTTTGTCAGTGCGATCATGCGGCGGCCCTCGGTGGTCGTCGTCCACAGCTCGGCGCTGGCCTCACGGAGGTCGAGCCACCGGGTGAAGAGCACTTCGGGGCCTGCACCGTCGGCGATGGCCTTGTCGAGTGCCTGCTGCCCTTTGTCGATCCTCGGGCGCAACGTCGCCTCGGATGACGTGATCACCGCATAGAGGGCGAGGACAGTCTGAATCCGCATCTCGTCGGCGGTGTCGAGTGCGAGCTGCTCCCGTTCGGCCCGTTCTGCTTGGGCGGTGGCGTCGGCGGCTGCTGCGGCTTCCCGCTCGGCATCGAGTCGCTGGACCTCCTCGGAGCGCAGGGCGCCGGCGAGTTGCTCCCGTTCGGCGGCTTCACGGTTACGGCGCTCCATAGGGTCTTCGCGGGCGATGCGCAGCGCGTCACGCTCGGCGCGCTCGATTGATTGCATTGGAGTTTCAGTAGTGGTCATGGTGTTCTCCTTGTTCGGTGGTGGTGGTGGTCAAACGCCAGGGGGCGGCGGCTGGTTGTTGAGCTTCTCGGTCTGGAATTTGATCCGCTCGGCGACGGTCGATCCCACACCGGGCGATGAGACCGGCATCCCAGACGATCCCTGTGCGGGGTTCGGCCTCATCCCGGTCACGGGCTCGGGCTCCACAGTGACGGTAGGGACCACGGGCTCCGGTGCTGGAATCGGTCGTCCCATAACGGAGTCGACTTTCGGGGTCTGGGCCATCTTTCGGCCGATTCGATCCTTGATCGTCATGGGTCGGGATACGCCCCACGCGTCGGTGACGTATTCGGTGTCATTGCTCATCGGTGCACTTCTCTCTTGTTGGGGGTTGTAGGTACTGCGATGGGTTGCCAGTCGGTCAGGGCGTTGCGGCGAGGTCATCGGTCAACCTCGACGGCAGGGCATCTGTCCTCATGCTCGACGGCGACCACGGTGACCGATCCCGGGGTGAGGCTGTCCGGCATGTGGAGGACAGCCCCACAGGGACACCGTCCGGTGGTGGCGAC
>JADGOF010000335.1 GCA_017883105.1 Acidimicrobiales bacterium | reverse complement strand
TCGCTGTTGGGCATGGACCGGTTCGGTCTCGACGTCCTCCTGCCCTTCGAGCAACGGATCGACACGGTGGTGCGGCTGTGCGGGGACGGCTACGCGGACCGCATGGTGCTCTCCCAGGATGCGTCCTGCTACATCGACTGGTTTCCTGACGGGGTGATGGCCCAGGTGGCCCCCAACTGGCACTACGAGCACATCGTGCGTGATGTGCTTCCGGCGCTGCGCGAACGGGGGGTCACCGAACAGCAGATCACCACCATGTTGGTCGACAACCCCCGCCGGTACTTCGAGCGGGTCGGGACGTACTGACCGGCCCAGTCCCCGTCGAGGTTGACCTCGGTTCGGAGGGGGAGGATCATGGCCGGAGAGACCTGAGCTTCACCGATCGCACCGTCCGACCCGCCCGACATCGAGGGAGTACCCATGAGCACCACCGCAGTGCCTCCGGCCACTACCGAACCGACCAGCCCCTCGCCTTCTGGCCCGGCCCGGGACTCCGGAGCAGGCGACGTGGCCGAGGTCTTCGACCGACTTCGGGCAACCTTCCGTTCCGGCCGCACCCGGTCCGTGAAGTGGCGGGCGGACCAACTGCGGGGCATCGAGCGGATGGTCATCGACCACGAGGCCAAGCTCCTCCAGGCCATGGCCGACGATTTCGGAAAGCCGCGCTTCGAGGCGTGGATGACCGATCTGATGCCGGTGGCGGTCGAGGCGGCCCATGCCCGCAAGCATCTGGCGCGTTGGATGCGCGCCCGGTGGACGTGGCCCGGCAAGGCCAACATCCCCGGCCGGTCGTGGACGATGCCCGAGCCGCTCGGAACCGTCCTGATCATCGCCCCCTGGAACTATCCGGTGCAGCTGGCGCTCTCGCCGCTGGTGGCGGCCGTGGCAGCCGGCAACACCGCGGTGTTGAAGCCGTCCGAGCTGGCGCCTGCCACCTCGGCCGCACTGGCCCGACTGGTCCCGCAGTACCTCGACCCGCGAGGGGTCACCGTCGTCGAGGGTGCGGTCGACGTGTCGACGGAACTCCTCGAACTGCCGTTCGATCACCTGTTCTTCACCGGAAGCACCACCGTCGGCAAGGTGGTGATGGCCGCGGCCGCCCGGCACCTTTCTTCGGTCACCCTGGAGCTCGGAGGGAAGAGCCCGGTGATCGTGGCGCGTGACGCCGACATCGAGATCGCCGCCCGGCGCATCGCCTGGGGCAAGCTTTTGAACGCCGGCCAGACATGCATCGCGCCGGACTACGTGCTGGTCGAGCGACCAGTGGCCGACCGACTGGTGGATTCGGTGACCTCCGCCATGGCCTCACTGGAGGGGTCCGATCCCCACCTCACCCGCACCCGGATCGTCAACCAGCGTCATCTGGGCCGCCTCGAGTCGCTCCTGAAGGAGAGTGGAGGCCAGGTGGCCACCGGCGGAACGGTCGATCACGACGAGCGCTGGATCGAGCCGACGGTAGTGGTCGACCCCGACCGGTCCTCCGCCCTCATGAGGGACGAGATCTTCGGTCCGATCCTCCCGGTGGTCGTGGTCGACTCGTTGGACGAGGCGATCGGGTTCGTCAACGAGCGGGACAAGCCGTTGGCGCTCTACCTGTTTACCGGGTCCCGGGCCACCGAGCGCCAGATCATTGAGGAGACCAGCTCCGGCGGGGTGTGCGTGAACCACGTGGTGATGCACTTCCTCGTCCCCGAGCTTCCCTTCGGCGGGGTGGGCCCGAGTGGGACCGGCGCCTACCACGGCCTGGCCGGATTCGAAGAGTTGAGCCACCGCAAGCCGATACTTCGCCGAGGTGTCCGACCCGACCTCTCGGTGGTCTACCCACCGTTCACCGAAGCCAAGGAGCGACTGCTGCGCCGCATTCTCTGACCATCGGGGGCTGGGACGATCCAGGGCAGTGAGGGCGGGAAGCCCCGATGGGTAACATCACCACCGGGTGGCGTCGATGCCGCCCCGGGCCACTGGGCCCGACACACCACCCCGGGGGGGATGTCCGTGCTGGGCAGAAAGTCGGCGTCGCTACTCGTTGCCCTGATCACCGTCGCCGGCGTGATGACCGCCTGTTCGAGTGCCGCGAGCCCGGAAAGTGGTCCGACTGTACCCGTGGCCAACACACGGGCCACGTTCACCGGACACGGCTCGATCTTTCAGGCCTACGTGCTCGGGGCAGCGCCGGGTACGACCGTAGTCCTGGCCAACGCCGCGGGCACGCAGGTGGGGAGTGGCCGGACAGACCGCCTGGGGAGTCTCATCGTGCGAAACGTCGCCGCGGCTTCCGGATACACGTTCCGTTCGGTCAGCGGATCGAAGGTGGCCTCCACCGCCCCCTTCCGGGTCCTGTCGCCCTCCGACACCCCGCCCGCCACTTTCGATTCGGGCCAGCACCTGCAGGTGGGACTCAACTACATCACCATGCGGGACGGGGTGAGGCTGGCGGCCACCCTGCGCCTGCCACCGGGCAAGACATTGGCCGACGGCCCCTTCCCCACGGTCATCGAAGAGTCGGGCTATGCGATCGCCGCGCCTCACAGCCTCATCGACGCCCAGCTCCACCTTCACGGGGCGTCCACATCGGACCCGCTGCTCCCCGACTCGGCTACCGCCGTTGGCTCCCTGGTCGCCCCGCTGCTGGGATTTGCCACGGTGAGCCTGCAGATGCGCGGGACCGGATGCTCGGGTGGGGCCTTCGACCTCTTCGACCTGCCCACCACGTACGACGGCTATGACGCCGTCCAGATCGTGTCGTCCCAGCCGTGGGTGGTCAACCACAAGGTGGGCATGGTGGGGATCTCCTTTTCGGGCATCTCCCAGATGTTCGTGGCCGGGACCCATCCCCCGGGCCTGGCTGCCATCGCCCCGATGAGCCTCACCGATGACCTCTACTCCACCGGGTTCCCCGGTGGGATGTTCAACAACGGGTTCGCCGGCTCGTGGATCGCCGATCGCATCGCCGACGCCAAGCCCGCCCCCCAGGGCGGCCAGACGTACGCCCGGGTGCTCATCGAGCAGGGCGACACCCGCTGCCTGGCCAATCAGGCTCTGCACGGGCAGTCGCAGAACATCGGCGCCCTGCTGCAGGTGGCCAGCCACCAGGTACCGTCGCTCTACGACCAAAGGGCCCCCGCCACCTGGGCCAAGCTGGCTGATGTGCCGGTATTCCTTTCCGGCGCCTTCCAGGACGAGCAGACCGGCGGACAGTGGCCGGCCATCGTCAGCGACCTGGCCAGGGACCCACACGTGTGGGTGACCATGGTCAACGGCACCCACGTCGACTCGCTCGGACCCGGGACCATCACCCGGTGGCTCGAGTTCCTCGATGTCTTCGTCGCCGACAAGGTCCCTGTGGCCTCTCCATTGATCTCGACGCTGGCCCCCCAGCTCTATGCGGGGGTGGCCAAGGCTCCGTCCGGCGCGGTGCCACCGGTGCAGTTCACCAACGAGCCCAATGTGGCCGCCGCTCGCGCCGCGTTCGAGCAGCAACCCCGGGTGCGGGTCCTGTTCGACAACGGCGGGGGGAGTGCAGGCCCCGGGGCCATGCAGCCGGTATGGAACGAGGATTACACCTCGTGGCCACCACCGCAGGCAAAGGCGACCACG
>JADGOF010000022.1 GCA_017883105.1 Acidimicrobiales bacterium | reverse complement strand
GGGTCGTCGTCGCCCTCTGTGGCGTGAACCGGCATCCCGCCGGCGACTGGGCCACGGTGGCCGTTGCCCTGCACCCCGGGGACATCGTGCGCTCGGCCGTACTGGATGACGCCCGAGCCGACCGGGCCCACTTCGCTCTCACCGCGGGTACGTCGGCTGAGGCCCGCTTCGAGGCCTCGGCTGACCGGCTCCGTGTCGACCTCGACGACGTCCACCTCGACCTGCGCTTCTCTGGCTCCTTCGGGTGGCCCAAGGCCTTCGGCGGTGGCGGGATCTTCTCGGCCGTGCCGTTCCTCAACCAGTACTGGCAGCCTTACCGCCTCGGCGGCACCGCCTCCGGTGGCGTCACCTTCGGCGGCAGCGGATCTGGGGGGGACCAGTGGTCGCTCGACGGTGCCGGGGTCTACGGCGAGCGGAACTGGGGCGCCGGGTTCCCGGACCGGTGGTGGTGGGGCCAGGCCCACGACTTCGACGGCGCCGACGTGTCGGTCGCCTTCTCAGGGGGCGTGCTGCGCCTCGGGCCGATCGCTCGGCCGGTGTGCGGGGTGGTCATGCGGCTGGGCGAGCGGGTTATCCGCATCACACCGCCCTCGCCTGTGCACTCCGAAGTCACCCCGGGGCGGTGGGCCGTCCGGGCCCGGTCGTGGCGCCACCAGATCGACCTCGAGGGGGACGGCACCGGCATCGAACCGCACGTGCTGCCCGTCCCGCTCCCGGCCGAGCGACGCAACGTCCACACCGACTTCGAACACCTGGCCGGTCAGCTCCGCTGCGTGGTGCGTGAACGCGGCCAGGTGGTGTTCGACGGCACGTCCGAGCTGGCCGGCCTCGAGGTGGGGAGCCTGCCAGGCCGTGACTGAGCCCAGCTCCCCCGAGGCGGCGGTGCGCGAACCCGGGCGTCGTCGCCGCCACCGGGCCCGAATCGTCGGGGCCATCGTCGGGGTCGCCCTGATCGCAGGTGTGACGACGTTCGTCGTGCTGTGGAACCGGGGCTCCTCCCGGCCGGTGTCGATGGAGGAGGCCCGCCGCCGGGCCGGAGCTCCCGGCACCGACCAGTCGACCGGCGCGGAGCCGTTCCGGCCGGCGGCCGGTATCTATCGGTACCGCGGTGAAGGCACCGAGCACCTCGACAAGCCGCCGCTGACCCAGACCCAGGGCCCCGACATCCCAGGCACCGTGACCCACCTCGAGGGCCAGTGCTGGAGGCTCCGGGTCGACTACAGCACGAACCATTGGCAGAGCTGGGACTACTGTCCGACCGGTTCGGGGCTCACCGAGAACGCCGGCGCGTTCTTCCAACGGTTGGACCTGGTCGTGACCAAGGTCGACACCTCGTCGGCCTACACGTGTGACCCACCCGTCGACGCCCTCAGGACGACGCAACAAGCGGGCGACCAGTGGATGCAGGAGTGCCGTGGCACCTCGACCGGGTCGGACGGCGAGGTGATCTCCTCCGGCCCATACACCTATGTCGGCCCGGAGCACCTCGACATCGGCGGTACGAACGTGGCGGCCCTGCACTACCACCGGTTTCGGAACCTGACTGGCGGCCAGACCGGCACGGAGGACGTCAACGTGTGGTTCGACGCTGCGACCGGCCTGCCGCTGCGAAACCAGCGGGTCATCACCGTGCACAGCGGTGCCCTGATCGGTGGTGTGACCTACCAGGAGAACGGCAGCTTCCAACTCGCGTCGATGAACCCGACCTAGGCGGTAAACCCGGGACGTGGGCCCGCTCAGACCACGTCGGTGGGCCGGAGCCCCAAGCCGAGCGCGAACCGCCCGGCGCTGCGGTCCCAGCCGGGGTCGTGGGCAAGGCTCGGAGCGTGCCCCCCGGACATGCGGCCAGGAAGCCCGCCCCTGCGACCCCCGATGGGCCGATCAGGGATGACACATATCGCTCACGCCTACGACCAGGCCCTGGATCCGTGGTTGGGTCGATGCACGCTCGTTGCCGGGGTCTCGCTCCACGTACCGCCCGGGGGGATTAGATTTCGCGTCCCAGCCCGGCTGCTTGGCGCTTCAGTGTTCGTCGAACCGTGGCGGGGTCGACGCCAAGGGACCTGGCGATCGCCTCGATGGATTCGCCCGCGTGGTGGCGACCGGCGGCGTCATGGATGTCGGCCTGGGTCATCTTGGGCTTGTTGATGCGCCGAGGTACGCCGCGAGCTTCAAGGTGGCCGGCGACGGTTCGTCGATGAATCCGGAACTCTGCAGCGAGGTCGACGAGCGATCGGCCAGTTCGATAGGCGGTGACGAGCCGGTCGATCTCGGACTCGTCGAGGCGGGGCTGAACGAAACGCCGAACCGGTTCCAGAGGTCGCGGCTCCTCACGAGCACCGGGTGCGCCCGCGCCGCTGGATCCGACAGCGGCGTCAGGGTTTGAAAGCCGTCCCTTTTCCTCCGGAGGGGCCTGTGCGAAGCACACTGAAGCCCGATTCGAGGTGTCTCCGGCGGCCTTCCGCGACCGGCGCGAAGCCTGCGACCTCTGTCCCGTAAGGGATTCCACGACTTCGGGAGGGTTTGAAAGCCGTCCCCAAAGGTCCACTGGTGTTGTCAAAATTGCAACATTGTCCCTGATCAGAGGTGGGTTTGAAAAAGAACCCGAAGGTGTTTTTGCTTAGCTGGAATGGAATCAAGACCTTTGGCTGCGCTCGCGATCGTTGTCTGCCCCGCAACCAGGCACGCGTGGGCGTGGGCGAGCGGACAAGCAGGCGCACGTTCTGGGACATTGCGCTGGCCTTGACAGGGGCGCGGAGCGCCGGTTCCGCGCTAGTCCGAGCACTTCGTGACACCGTCGTTATGCCCCCTCACTTCTCGAGCTATCCCTTCGAGAAGGGAACTCAAGCGAAGAACCCGCAGATCCCAGCGATGCTCACCAGCGATTGGCGTGAAGAGGCTAATCCGGTACTCGGAGTGCATTATGGCAGCGGCAGAAGTCGTACTTCGGCACGCCTCAGCCGGCGGGTTTGATGCCGCCACATAGCCGTCGAGCTGATTCCGGCGGGTTGAGTGGCGTCGCGCTGGCGTGATCGTCAGCGGCAATCAATTGGGATCCCGGCGGTTGTCAGGAGAGCGGCAATCTCGGCCTGATGCGGCCCAGCGCCAAAAGCCAAGAGCCTCTCAGCGCGGGAGGCGGCGACATAGAGCACCCGGCGGGGCTCGGTATTGAAACCGCCTTTCCAATCATCAAGGACGGTCCGGTTATCCAGCAGCCGTAAGACGTTGGGGAGTGCGACGAGAACCGCTTTGAACTCTGCTCCCTTGGCAGCGTGGACCGTACTACTAGGGATCTCTGGCAGCGTGGCGCTAGCCGCCGTGCATCGTGTCCAGACGGCGGGATCAGGCTTCTTGACGCGGTTGCCGAGCCCGGCATGGTCAAGGGGCAGGGGGTCAAGTATCTCGCTCAGGACGGCGCGGGCAGTCTCGCCGAACAGGTCCCGATTGTCGACATTCTTCAAACGGCCGACAACTTTGCCAGCGGCAAAACGCAGCCAGTCCGGTCGTCGCATCAGCACCTCGAGCTGCCGTTCCCGACCGGCCTTTCTGACCTCATCCTCCCAAATGATCAAGGACAGAATGATTCGCTCTATGCGCTGCACGGCATCAAGTCGGCGCGCTGGCGACGGGTCAGTCGTCAAAATATGAATCGCTCCAGCGAGCCGATTGCCGGCGGCAGTGGATGCACGTTCCGGAGCAGCACTCCCCGTGACGGCCGCCGCATCTGCCAAACTGTGTGCGAGCACGACGGCGTCGGCGAGGTCAATGCCGTGCTCGTCGAGGGCATCGAGGAACTTCTGTTGCTGCTCAGCCGGGGTGCCGCATAGGACGAGCACCTCTGAACATGGTCCGTTGTCGGCTGCGGCGATGGGGGATCCACCAGCAGCGCGCAGCGAGTCGACGGTCAGACAAATGGATCTGGTGGACCGGTAGTTCGTCGATAAGTGACAGCGGTCATCATCGTCTTGTTCGTCGCGGTAGGCCATGAAGAGTTCCGGCTTGCTACCTCGGAACTCGTAGATTGCTTGATCAGGGTCGGCGACGACAGTCACGCTGAGCCCCATTGACAACCGACGAATGATCCCCATCTCAGCTTCATCGCAGTCCTGGGCCTCGTCCACAAGAAGAGAAGCAAACCGCTTCGTGAGTCGGGAGACAATAGCTTCCCCGTTCGCGTCATTCAGCAGACTGAATGCCTTTACGCGAGCGGTGTTGGCATCGTAAATCCCTGCGTTGTTGAACCCAAGGATCTTGGAGCGGGCTAGGTTCATGAGCTGTTGTCGGACACCTGCGCTGTCGACCTGTGCGAGATAGCCGTTCTCCTCCCAGCCGAGTGTCATCTCGTTCAGCTCGACCACGTTCGGTTGGCTCAAGCGAAAGGCGCTCAGTGCCAGCCCGGAGCCCCGCAAGCTACGGAGACGGACAGCGGTGAATTCGCTGGCGAGGTCACCCCAGGACGCCCTGTAGACGGGAAGACGACCAAGGCGGGATACCTCGGCCGGCGTGACGATGAAACGATGGAGAAACGAGTCAATTGTGCCGACAAAATGGGGTGCGCGGAGGAACCGCGGGGAGGAGCCAGCCCGGCGTCGAACCTCGTTGACCGCGGAATTGGTGAAAGAGAGCAGTGCTACGCCGCGAGTCGTCGCCTCAGCAGTTTGAAGATACCGCTGGACTAGCGCCCGCGTCTTGCCAGAGCCCGGTCCGGCTTCAACAACTCGTGTCGCGGCGAGCAGAACCTTGGCTTGCTCGTCAGACAGCTCAGCCGCCGGCATTGTCGCCTTCCTGGACGACATCCGGTGGCGGCTCGATGACGGCGTGCCTAATGGCACCCCTCAGATAATCTGGGACTTGGAACTGGTCCTCATCGGCTGCGCTGACGATGAGTTCGGCGACAACCTGGGCAAAGTCACCCTTCCCCAGGTCGAGACTCCCCGCCTTGAGCGCCGCGCTAAACGCGGTAGCCCGTTCGGCGGCTGAGCCTTGCCCCTGCGGCATGATCGCGTCCCATTTCGCAAGCGAGCGCGGGTGCTGTGTCTCAAAGGCTTGACGGAGGACGGCTTCATTTGCTGGAAAAGCGAAGAGCTCGGCTTCCAGCGTCGTGCCGCCGACCATGATCGACAGGCAGCCACTGTCTACATGGCCCTGGAAGGCCTCCGTTAGGTCGTGCCTCCGATCCTCGCCAGCACCGTCGTCACCGTCAGTAACAACGACCACCCGGTCCGCCAGTGCAAGGTCGTCGTGGAATAGGAGTTTGAGGTAAGGCATGAAGTCAACGCCGCCGATCGGCACCACCGAGATGGCCCGGAACTGCTCCCGCAGGCGTCGGTTCAAGTGACCAGCGTCGGTGCCCACATCAGCCGTAATCGGATACACAACCTCCTCCGCCAAGGTTCGAAGGAGGAGCGCTTCAGCAACGCCTTCCACCAGCACGATCTGGCGAGCAAAGAGCAAACTCGCTCTCGTTGCATCAAGGTATCTGTCAACCTTACGGCGCTGGGCAGCGGATAGAGCCATCGAGCTCAAGGCAACAGCGACGGATTCGGAATGAGCCACTACCGCTTCAGGAAGCTCTTGATCATCACTCGTGTCAGCTTTGGCTGGCTCATCGGTGGATCCAGATGGGGGCCCATCGCCTCCCTCTGGTGTCCGTTGGCATGAGCGCACGACGATGATGTCTTGGGTGGAGAGGCTGCTAGCTAGATAGGGCGAGTGCGTTGTCGCGATAACTTGGATGCGCCCTGCTGGTGCGCCGTCCGCCACAATCTGTGCCGCACTCTGACGGGCCTGGTCCTCTAGGTAGCTCAGCAGCACGGATTGCAGCTGTGGGTGAAGGTGCGCTTCGGGCTCCTCGACAAGCAGTAGGAGGAGATCGCAGTCGCTCGCCCGCTCCAGTTCAAGAACAACCGTGGCAATGAACAGGAGGTTGGCGTAGCCCAGTCCCGAACCGCGTAAATCGGAGGGCGTCAGACCTTCGGCCGCCATATGTAGTCGCAGCGACCGCGTTAGTGACGCCAACCGCTGATTGCGATGCTGGACATTAACGATGCGATGACGGACCGGCTGGGTGACGGCCGTCAGGTGGGTCTGAACGCGGCTGATGACCTTCTTCGGTGTCTGATCAGCGGCTAGCTCCTCGAGGGACACGTTGGCCATGTCCTCGAACTCGGCGATCTCTTCTTGGGAGGCGATGATGCGGAAGATCTCGGCCAGACGATTGCCGCCGGCCGAGTCCAACGCGCTCGCAGCATCTCGTAGGGGCTGGAGGTAGACGTGCGCTATTCGATCTCGGTTCTCGGGTTCGGGATCAGCGACGCAATGCTCACCGACGCTGTGCTGCAGGCGGTGACGACGGGCCAAGGTCGGGTCGGTGAGGTAATGCGTGGTGTGGATCAACTTCCGGTGTGGATCAACAAGCGCTGGCGTGTAGAACGCATCCTCGCTGTCAGTAAGGTCGCCGTAGGTCCGCCTGATCACGATCGGCGCGTTGACTTCCGCTCCGTAGCTCACGTCCCAGTCAGTCTCGAACCACAAGTTCGCCCGACCCGAAACAGGCGGAACAGACACACGGATGGCGTCGATCAGATTGCTTTTGCCAGCGTCGTTCTCGCCGACCAGCAATGTTAGGTGACCGGAAAGCGAGATGGTGGTGTCGTAGCACGATCGGAAATTCTGAACACGAACCGTCTCAAGTCGCATCGCTGATCCTCCGGGTGCTTCGCGCTTGGGCGTCGAACTCCTCGCGAATCCAGAGGGTGGTGAGAGTGGTCGAGTCACCTAGCGCCATGGCGAGTTCCAATACCTTTGCCGGCATCAATATGACGCTAGACCTTTTCACATTAGACCCCCACGGACCGATCGCCAGAGCAGAACGTCCACTCGTCGCCAGCGTGGCCTCAGCGCAGAACGGCACCTACGCGGGCGCTCGCGGTCAGCGAGCACTCTCGGCGTCGGGCAGCTTGTGCCACGCCGCGAACCGGTCATCGAGATGATTCTGCAAATTTAGTTAACCGAAAATATTGCCGACAAGAGACTCATGCCCAATGCGCTGCGGACACACGCACTGGCTTCAAGCAGTAGATCTGGTCGCTATGCGAGGGGACTCGTCTGGAGAGACCAGGTAATCCCCCTCGTCAAAAGGGACTGGGGGCTCCTCATATCCGGTCCCGTGGTCATGCTCCTTGGATCCCTATTGTGGGTTTGGAAGACTCACGGAACTGGGCGTGGAATCGTGTTGGGCGCATCGATCGCCACGGGCCCTTGGCTCGATGTGCTTTTTGTCGTGATCTGGAGCGGTGCGGCTTCCACGTCCATGGGGGTGGTTGCCGAGTCTTGGACGTCTCAGGACCTCCGGAAGCTCAAGCGACGGGGCTGACGTGTGGTCAACGGACTTAAACTTGATGGAGCATGGGATATCGACCACATCTGCGTGGGTCCCGGTGGCATGCTGGTCGTTGAGACCAAATGGAGCACGAGCCCCTGGCCGCTTGAGCATGGTCAATCCTTCATGGAAGACAGTAGATCCAGAGCCGAGACGCAGTGTCGTCGAAATGCCAGGGACCTCGCAGGATGGCTCGCTGCTGCGGGAATCAACATACCGGTCGCCTCCGTCGTGGTCTTGCACGGCAAGAGGGAGGAAGGCGACGCCGGTTGGCGCAAGAGCCCCAGTGCCAAGACCGTGGTCGTGCACGGGGCGTACCTGGCACAGTGGCTCCGAACACTTCCTGATACAGGCGTAGCAAGAATCACGATCGACCAAACATTCGCGTTGCTAGCCGAACAAGTTGCCAAACGCGACGCAGAGGACGCGGAGACCGCAGCGGAGATACCTACACTATGGCAGTTCTTCTTGGGGTGGATGATTATGCCCCTTCTCGGCGCGACCGCTGCCATCTACTCCTTCACGTTCATTGTCGCCGACCACGATTGGCGAATCGAGATCCCAAGGTTCGTCGTCGCTCTAGTCTTGGGATTGCTAGCAACTCAGTGGCGTCCGATCCGTCGAGCCACTCTCGGCTGGACGGCAGCATTCACAGGGATGGTGCTGATCGGCGTCGGGCTCCTAACCGCGTCGATCTTCTAGCCAGATCCCGCCTCGGCTGGGACGCACCGAGCGAGAACAAACCTGTCTCACTCCGATCCCCGGGGATACCGGCCGGCGGAGCACCGGCAAGATTCTGCATTACGTGGCATCCTGGCCGATGCACTCAAGGAGGTGAAATGGCAGACGAATTGAGGGTGCTTCATGCAGCCGATCTCCACGTCGACAGCCCGCTACACGGGCTCGTCGCCTATGAGGGCGCCCCAGTCGACGAGTTGCGCTCGGCCACCCGTCGAGCCATGGAGAACCTCGTGACCACGGCGATAGAGCGCCAGGTCCATCTTGTTCTGATTGCCGGCGATCTCTACGACGGGGATTGGCGCGATTACAACACGGGGCTCTTCGTGGTGGCGCGGCTCGCAGAGCTGAACGAGGCCGGGATCCCAGTAGTCCTCCTCTACGGAAACCACGACGCGGCCAGCAGCCTGACCAAGCAGCTTCACCTCCCTCCCAACACGACTTCCCTTCCCGCCGAAAGGGCGGCGACCAAGACGTTCGAAGACCTCGGCGTGGCCGTTCACGGTCAGAGCTACGCCACCCGGGCGGTGCTCACCGACCTCGCCGCCTCCTATCCACAGGCCGAGCCCAACCTGGTCAACATCGGCATGCTCCACACGTGCTTCACCGGCGCTCCCGGCCACGAGCCTTACGCGCCTTGCACCATTGACGGACTTCGGGCCAAGGGATACGACTATTGGGCCCTCGGACACGTCCACCAACGCCGGGTGGTCGAAACCGATCCCCTCGTTGTCTTTCCGGGCAATCTCCAGGGTCGCCATGCCAAGGAGACCGGGCCGAAGGGCGCCACCCTGGTCACGTTCACTGACGGGGTGCCGGCCGAAGAAGCCCTTACCCTCGACGTTGTGCGCTGGGAGCACACGAAATTGGACCTCTCGGGCGCAGGTTCGACCGATGAATGCCTGGAGCGCTGCCAGGCCCAACTTTCGGCATTGGTCGCTGCAACAGGCGAGACGTGTGCGCTCCGCGTCACCCTGGTCGGCGAGACTGAGTACAACCGGATGCTACGCGCCCGCCCAGACTGGCTGCGAAACGAGGTCCGCGCCATCGGACTCTCCTTGGGCGGCTCTGCAGTCTGGATCGAGAAGGTCGTTGTCGCCACGAGCGACTCCTCGCAGCGCCCTTTGACCGGGTCGGCCGGGCCGCTGGCCGAGATCGCCGCCGTCCTTGCCGAGCTGCAGGCGGACCCCGTTGCCGCCTTGGAGCGAAAGGATCCGTCCCTGGATCTCCTACGCGACCTGCGCAAGGACCTCCGAGCGGCCGCCGAGTCCGAAGACGACGAAATCCTCGGGCCCGAAGAGCTGGGCCAGGCGCTCGAGGACGCGGCTGAGCTTCTCACCAGCCTCCTCACGAGTTCGGTGTCGGCAGATGAGGATTGAGCGCCTCAACCTCACCGCTTTTGGCCCTTTCACCGACACGGTCCTCGACCTCGACGGCCCCGGCCTCCAGGTAATATTCGGACCAAACGAAGCGGGCAAGACTACGGCGCGCGAGGCCATCGCCAATCTCCTCTTCGGTATCGAATTGCGTACCCCCTACGACTTCGTCCATCCCAAGCCTTCGATGCGCCTCGGGGCTCGGATCATGGACGACGCCGGAAACCCGCTCGAGGTCATCCGCTACAAGCGCAGGAACGACGACCTGGTGGACGCAACGACCAACGAACCGGTGTCACCGGGCCGGTGGGCTGAGATCCTCGGCGGGCGCGGGGAGGAGGATTACCGCTCGCTCTACACACTGGGCCGCGACGAGCTCGTGAACCGCACTAAGGACCTCCTCCGGTCCGGCGGGGTAGTCGAGGTGGCTGTATTCGCCGCCGGGCTGGGGCGGGCGAGCCTGGGCGAGGTGTTGGACGGGCTCGCTTCCGAATCGGCGAGCCTCTACCGCCCTCGCGGAAGGCTCCAGAAGGTGAACGAACGCCTGCTGGCGGCCAGCGCGGCGCGCGAAGAGGTCCGGCGACACTCGGTCCTGCCCACCAGCTACGAACGGGTGCGCAAGGAGCACAAACACGCCGTCGATGACCTCGTCTCCCTCATCGACCGGCGCACAGAGCTGCGTGCCGAGCGAGACAGGTTGGTCACGCTGCGTACGGTCCTCCCGGTCCTGGCAGCACGGGCAACGGTGATGGCCGAGCGAGGGATACTCGACGCGGGGGGACCCGTAGAGCCTGGGAGTTGGGGCGAGCGGGTTCAGGACGCGATGAGCCGTAGGGCAGACCTCGAGGCTGAGTGCGCCGCCGTAGAGCAACGGGTAGTCATTCAAGACGAGAAGCTCGCCGACATCGCAGTTGACCAGCCGCTTCTCGACCGAGCCGAGCGGATCCGAGCTATCGCCGAGCGGATCGGGGCTTACGAGACCGACTCGTCCGACCGTGCTGGCTTGGACGAGGGGTGTCGCTCGGCTGAGCAGGCGGCGTACTCCCTCCTCGCAGTGCTTAGCGATGGGCAGCCGGCCACCAGCTCATTCGACGAAGTGGGCACAGTGGTCGCCGGTCGCGCAGCCTTCGCTCCGGCACGCGACCGCTGGAACAGCTCACGGGCTGCAGCCGAACAGGCGGCTCGGGAGGTGGAGACGGCGTCGGCTGATCTTGAGGAAGTGGCTGGCTTGCTCGCCGAGTACGGTCCGCACGTCGACCCTGAGCCGTTGCGTGCCGCCTTGTCCGCCACGCGAAATCGCGGCGACCTGGACGAGCGGGTGGCCATGGCCCGGTCCAGCCTAGAGAGCGACCGAGCGACACTGGCACAGACCGCCGGCCGGCTGAGGTTGGAGCCCGATCGCGTTGCTGAGGCTCTTGGCCAACCGAGTCCGAGCGAGGAAGAAGTCGCCCGAATCTCCCAAAGCCTGTCTGAGATCGAGGCAACAGCAGCCGTCCAGCTGGCGCGCGCCGGCGAACTCGAGACCAGTCGCCGTGAACTCGCCGCCAAGCTTGCGTTGTTCGACGTGGCCGGCACGACCCCCAGCGAGGAGGAGATCACTGACCGACGAAATGTTCGCGATGAAACCTGGCGCTTGGTGCGGGCTGCCTGGCTCGAACACGCACTTGTCGCCGGTGAGGGGACGGAATGGAGTAGCGACGCCGACTTGGCCGGAACCTACGAGGAGCGCACCCGTCATGCTGATGACGCAGCCGACCGGATGTGGAAGGAGGCTGAACGGGCCCAGGAACGGCGGGCTCTGGTCTCCGGCATCGACGCCGCCATTGATCAAGAGGAAACCGCCCGAGCCGAGGCGCAACTTCTGAGGGCAGAGGCAAGGTCCACTTACGAGAGCTGGCGGAGCCGGTGGGCGGACTCGGCAACCTCAGAGGATCCGGATGGGCTCAGGGCCTGGCTCGGATTGATCAGCGAACTCCGGACGCTCGACGACCGGTGCAGGGCTCAAGAGCAGGAAGCAGAACAGCTCAACGCCACACGTCGGGCCCACCGCGACGCGCTCGGACAGCTCTTGGGTGACCTCGGGGCCACCGTTGCGACCGGCGAGCTTCTTGATGTCGTGGTCCTCCAATCTCAATCAGTGCTCGACCGGCTCGACGAGCGCGCAACCGCTCGCGCCGAAGCTCTTGAGTGCCAAAGCCGCCTTGCGGTCGCTCTCCCCAAGTTCGCCGACGCACTCGAGTCCGCTCGTCAAGACGAACAGGCAGCCGCTGATGCCCTCCGCGAGCTGCTGGGCTCCTTCGGGACCGCGCTGTCGAGCCCTGAGGCGGCCCTCTCGACAATCGCACGCCTCGAAGAGCTGGCCGTCCACCTCTCCGATATGGCGGAAAAGTCAAGGCGTATCGCCGGCATCGACAGGCGATGCGAAGCCTTCCTCACCGAGCTGGAGGCACTGCGACAAGTCGCGTCCGACATCTCTCCCGAGCCACCTGGCGATTGCGCTCGTATACTTGCGGCCCGCGCCACGACAGCTGAGGGCGCTGAGCGGGCGCGCCGGGCGCTTCTCGATGTGCGCGAGGACGCGGTCGCCGAACTTGAGGGTGCGCGTACCGCCCTCGTGGCTGTCGATGCCGAACTCAAAAGGCTCGCCAGCGACGCCGGCATCTCGAACCTCCCTGAACTGGGTCCGGCAGCTGAACGCTCCGTCGGAGTCGCCGCGGCCGACACGCGCCTGCACACCCTCGACGATCAGCTCGCCCAGCAAGCCCCGGGGCGCACCGTCGACGAATTCGTCGCTGTGCTCGCTGAGCGAGATATCCCTGCGCTCGATGCCGAGGTGACCCAGTCGAGCGAGGCCATCGCGACCCTGGATGAGTCAATCGTTTCCGCCAACGATACCGAGCGGGACCTGCGTCAGCAGCTTGCGGTGATGGATGGCTCTGAGGCGGCGGCAGACGCCCTTGAGCGGGCAGACCTCGCCCTCAGCGAAGCAGTGGAAGCAGGGGGCGCCTGCGCCCGTCTCCTGTTGGCCCGCTATCTCGCCGACGAGGCAGTCCGGCGGTTCGCGGCAGCAAATCAGGACCCGATTATCAGCGCAGGCAGCCACTATCTACAAGAAGTCACTGGCGGGCACTACGTGACAATCGGGACCGAGGAAGAGGGCGGCGGGGTCCAGCTCACGATTCGATCTGACGACGGGGTCGAGAAGCAGCTCGGCGAACTGTCGACCGGGGTCGGCGACCAGCTGTGGTGGGCCCTCCGCTTAGGGGCGATCGAGGAAGCGGTGACTCACCACGGTGCCATGCCGGTCGTCGTCGACGACATTCTGGTGAACTTCGACGACGACCGGACGCTTGCTGCTCTTCGTGCCCTGGCCGATCTCGGACATTCCACCCAAGTCCTCCTCTTCACTCACCACACCCGGGTCCTAGAGTTGGCAAGAGATGTCCTCGGGCCCACCCTCGCCAGCACCCGTGCCCTAAAAGGGGGCTGATCCCGAAGCCGGCCACTTGACTGGCCGTGGGCAGCATTTGTGGCGGGAGACCGAGATCAGACTTCCTTTCTATCGTCCGCCCGATGCCTTTGGCTAACCAGCGGTGAGCGCACAATATTGCGCCGAAAGGCCCCTGGCGCCCTACTTGACGAGCGCCGAGTCGGCGATCGGGCGCATTGCAGGGAGCACCGAACGACGCGCCAGAATGACGGCCGTCGCCTCTCGACCTTCAGCGCAGAACGGCACGTCGGTTGCGCTCGTGCGATCGACTCGCGACGTCGAACCTGACGTTCGGAAATCGAACTCGACAATCCAGAGCCGTCGATCTGTGCGATCAGCCCCCGGGATCGATTGATGGCTCCGGTGTCCGGATGGAATGATCGGTGACGCTCGAGTCGGGGGTTGTTTGTCGCCGCCCGTGACTGGCGCTCACATCAGCCGCCAAAGACGGTGGCCTCCAACTCACTTC
>JADGOF010000334.1 GCA_017883105.1 Acidimicrobiales bacterium | reverse complement strand
GGTGTGTTGGTGGAGACCAAGTCGTTCGGCGTCACCGTGCACTGGCGGCGTTCCCCCGAGTCGGAGGCATGGGCCGTCGCCCGGGTCGAGACCGAAGCGGCACGGACCGGGTTGGTGCCCCATGCCGGGCGCACGTCGTTGGAGCTGCGTCCACCGCTGGCCGTCGACAAGGGCTCGACGACCCGGGCATTGGTGGCCGGCTGCTCGGCGGCCTGCTACCTGGGTGATGACCTGGGCGATCTGCCGGCCTTCGTCGCGTTGTCCGACCTGGACACCCGAGGCGAGATGGCCACGGTGTCGGTGGCGGCGATCGACGAAGAGAGCACGCCTGCGGTCGCCGAGGCTGCCGACGTGGTGATCAACGGTCCCCTGGAGGCACTCGGGCTGCTGCGCTGGCTGGCCGAACAGGCGGCCCCGATGGACCTGACCTGACCCCGGCTGGCCGATCCCTCCGCCGGGATGGTCAGCGGGCCGCCTGCAACTGGTCGTCCAGCCAGTCGGTGGGCCGGCGGGAGCCGATCAACGCCCGCAGGGCCGTGGCCCGCGACGCCCGCTCGTCCGGTTCCATGTCGAGGGCACGGGCCAGCACCGCCGCCGTACCCGAAACCTCGAACGGATTGACGTCCAGGGCGGCCGACTTCAACTCCTCGAAGGCACCGGCTTCGCGCGACAGGGCGAGGACCCCATCGTGGGTGTTGATCAACGGTCCCTCCTTGGCCACCAGGTTCAGCCCGTCGCGGACCGGGTTCACCAGCAGCACGTCGTAGCGGGTGAGCGCGGCCAGGGACCGTTGATAGTCGTCCTCGACCTCCAGGACGATCGGTGTCCAGCCCGGCGTGCCCCACTGCTGGTTGATGCGGGCCACCGTGGTCTCGACCTCGTTCTGGTAGGCCAGGTACTCGGGGAGCCCCTGGCGGGTCGGATAGGCCAGCGCGACGAACACCACCCGCTCACGCCGGTGGGGCTGGTGCTCGAGCAGGTCCTCGTAGGCCCAGAAGCCCCGCAGCAGGTTCTTCGACAACTCCATCCGGTCGACCCGGACGATGACCTGGCGGTCGGTCCCCCCGATCTTCTCCTCGATCCGTGCCCGTGCCGCGGCCACCGTCGGGTCGTCGGCGGACGCCTGCAGCCGTTCGGGGTCGCTCGACAGGGCGGACACGAAGGTGGGACCTGGCTCGCCGCCCTGCCCGAGCTCGGTCTGGCAGGCTCGGTAGGCCGCGGCCCACCGTTCGGTATGGAACCCGCAGGCCCCGTACCCGGCCATGCCGGCCAGGAGCTCGGTGCCGACGGCGGTGGGCAGCATGCGCAAGACCGACGGGTCGGCGAACGGGGTGTGGGTGAAATGCGCCGTGCGCAGGTCCGGTCGCAATCGGGCCAGCTCGGACCCGACCAGGGCCAGGTGGTAGTCCTGCACGAGCACCCGGCCCCCTTCGGGGGCCACCTTGGCCACCCGCAGGGCGAACTGCTGGTTCAACTCCCGGTAGGCCTCCCACGCCTCCATCCACCGATGGTCGGTGCGGGGCCGGCGGGCGGAGTCGAACAGGTGGTGGTGGCAGAACCACAAGGTGGCGTTCGAGACCACGTTGTAGGCCATGTTGTAGAGCGCCGGGTCCGGATCGATGAGCTCGATCCTGAGCCCGTGGTCGGTCATCATCCCCGACCGGGCGGCCACCCGGTCGGCATCGCTCAGAGCACAGGCCACCCAGGAGGCACCGGTTCCCACCATCATCGGCCGCAAGGACCCGGCCAGACCGCCGCCCACGGCACCGGGCACCGGACGCTCGCCATCGAAGTGGAAGGCCAGGGGCCCACGGTTCGAGACCAGGACGGTGTCGCTGAGTGCCCTCCCTTCCTCCGGGGGGACGCGGGCCGCGGGCATGGGTGGACGCTACCCGGTGGCCGTCCCGGACCGGGGGGCAGTTGCCTCTTGACAAGGTAGTGAGTAACCACTCACAATGGATCCATGATGGTTTCGACCCGCCAGACCGCCGGTGAGCGCCGCACTGCGGTGCTGGCCGCGGCCATCTCTGAGTTCGCCCGCTCGGGGTATGCCGGGACCTCCACCGATGCCATCGCCACCCGGGCCGGTATCTCCCAGCCCTACCTGTTCCGGCTGTTCGGCACCAAGAAGGATCTGTTCATCGCCACCTACGACCTGGTGGCCGACCGGATCATCAACGGACTGACCGAAGCCGGTAGGGGACTGGAGGGCCAGGAGGCGATCGAAGCCATGGGCATGGCCTACGTGGAGCTCATGCAGGACCCCGAGCTGCTGCAGGTCCAACTGCACGGGTTCGCCGCCGCCCCCGGGGATCCCGACATCGCCCGCAGCTGTCGGCGCACGTTCGAGGAGCTGTCGAAGATGGTGTCGGCCCGCACCGGCCTTCCCGACGAGGACCTCCGAACGTTCTTCGCCCACGGCATGTTGATCAACGTGATGTCCGCCATCGACCTGTTGTCCATCTCCGAGCCATGGGCCCAGACCCTCTGCCCGGTACCCGAAAAAGCCCAAGCAATCCGAACTGCCACCCAGGCCATCAAGGCGAAGTACCAAGCCGAGCTGGCCGAGAACGCGGAGGTCCCCGCATGAATCAGCCCATCGTCCCTCTTTTTTTGCCCCGCCAAGCTAGTGATTACTCACAACTAAGTCGGTGGCGCACCGCCTCGGCGGTCCGCCCGGTCGAGCGGCTCTGGTCTCGTATCCCCGGGCTCGGAGGACTGAGCCGGTCGACCCGGGTGGCTGGGCTCGGTTCGGCCGGTGCCGCCCGCAGGTCGGGGGCCATCGAGTCGGACGCCGCAGCGCCGGCGGCGAAGTCGGGAGCCGTCTGGGCCATCGTGGTGACCGGGCTGGCCCTCTTCATGGCGTCGCTCGACAACCTGGTCGTGTCATCGGCGTTGCCGGTGATCAGGGTCCATCTCCACGCTGGCCTGTCCGGTTTGGAGTGGACGGTGAACGCCTACACCTTGACCTTTGCCGTGTTGTTGCTGGCCGCCGCGGCCGTGGGTGAACGTTTCGGCCGCCGGCGCGTCTTCATGGTGGGCATCGCCCTGTTCACCGCCTCCTCGGCCTTGGCCGCCATCGCCCCGAGTATCTCGGTGCTGGTGGCGGCCCGGGCCCTCCAAGGTGCCGGTGGGGCCATGATCATGCCGTTGTCGCTGACCCTCGGGCCGTTGGTGGGCGGTGCGGTCACCAACGGTCTGTCGTGGCAGTACATCTTCTGGCTCAACGTGCCCATCGGCATCGTGTTGATCCCCTTGGCGTTGTGGAAGCTCTCCGAGTCCCGCGGTGCCCGGGCCCGGCTCGACCCGGTCGCCATCGCCGCGGTCAGCGTCGGCCTGTTCGGAGTGGTCCTCGGACTGGTGCGCGGTAACAGCCACGGGTGGACGAGCGCCTCGGTGGTCGGCGCCTTCGTCATCGGGTCGATCGCCCTCTTCGGGTTCGTCTTCTGGGAGCTCCGGTCCGTTCATCCCATGTTGGACATCCGGCTGTTCCGCAACCGGGGCTTCGCTGCGGTGAATGTCACCGCGATGCTGTTCAGCTTCGGGATGTTCGGGGCGATCTTCTTCCTGATCCAGTTCCTCCAGACCGTCCAGGGCTACTCCCCGCTG
>JADGOF010000021.1 GCA_017883105.1 Acidimicrobiales bacterium | reverse complement strand
GGTGTTGATGGTGACCATCGGCCCGGCGATCGACTGCAGGGAGCCCGGGGCCCGGAACTCGAACCGGTTGCCGGTGAAGGCGAACGGACTGGTCCGGTTGCGGTCGCCCGGGTCGGTCGGAAGCACGGGCAGCGTGTCGACACCGATCTCGATGGTGCCCTTCTCCTTGGAGGTGGTGGCACCACCCTGGGCGATCTGGTCGAAGACGTCGGCAAGCTGATCACCGAGGAAGATCGAGATGATGCCCGGCGGCGCCTCGTTGGCCCCGAGTCGGTGGTCGTTGGTGGCCGATGCCACTGACGCCCGCAGAAGTCCGCCGTACTTGTGGACGGATCGGATCACCGCGGCGCAGAACACCAGGAACTGGGCGTTGTCGTGTGGCGTGTCCCCGGGCAGCAGGAGGTTCCTCTCGGTGGAGTTGCCCAGCGAGAAGTTGACGTGCTTGCCCGAGCCGTTGATGCCGGAGAACGGCTTCTCGTGGAAAAGACACTCCATGCCGTGCTTCTGGGCGACCTTCTTGAGAGTGGTCATCAGCAACTGCTGGTGGTCGGCCGCCACGTTGGACCGTTCGAACATGGGGGCCAGTTCGAACTGGCCCGGTGCCACCTCGTTGTGACGGATCTTCGCCGGGATACCCAGTTTGAACAGCTCCCGCTCGGCATCCATCATGTAGGCAAGGACCCGGTCGGGGATGGCCCCGAAGTAGTGGTCGTCGAACTCTTGGCCCTTGGGGGGCTTGGCCCCGAACAGGGTGCGCCCCGAGTTGAGAAGATCGGGCCGCGAGAGGAAGAAGTTCCGGTCGATCAGGAAGTACTCCTGCTCGGCTCCGGCAAATGACACCACGGCGTCGGGATGCTCGTGCCCGAAGAGACGGAGCACCCGCTCCGCCTGCTTGGCCATCGCCTGCTGGGACCGCAACAGCGGCGTCTTGTTGTCCAGCGCCTCCCCGGTCATGGAGATGAACACGGTGGGGATGCACAGGGTGTTGCCGTTCGGGTTCTCGAGGATGTAGGCCGGGCTCGTCACATCCCAGCCGGTGTAGCCGCGGGCCTCGACGCAGTCCACCGTTGGGGAAGCTCGAGGCGTCGGGCTCACCCTGGGTGAGCGTCCTTCCCTGGAACTCCGCGATGGCCGATCCGTCACCGCCGGGTTCGAAGAAGCTGTCGTGCTTCTCCGCGGTGAGGTGGGTCAGTGGATAGAAGACGTGTGCGTAGTGGGTGGCCCCCTTCTCCATGGCCCAGTCCTTCATGGCTGCGGCGACCACATCGGCGACGGAGGGATCCAGTGGCTTGGAATGCTCGATGGTGGCCATCACCGACTTGAAGACCGGCTTGGGCAGACGCTTCTGCATGACCGCCTTGGTGAATACGTTGGCTCCGAAGATCTCCCCCGGGGCCTCGTCCGGGGGGAAGATCCCCTTGGGCAGCTCGTAGTTCTTGACTGCGTCGATTGCTTGCAGACGGGCCGTGCTTCCACTCATGGGTCAGTCGCTCCTCTGGTGTGGTGAGCGGGCGTTCGGTGCTGGCGCACTCCTGTCCGCCTGGTTTGTCAGCCATCAAGCTAGGGGTGGCTCGTTTCAGGAGCGTTTCGGTCGCATGAATGTTCACCGCGCCATCTGTGCGGGTGGTTCGGGCGGTTCCACTCCGACCGTCATGGGAGGCCGGTCCCGTCCTGCTCAGCGCTGCGGGGTGGTGGACTCCAGGGTGAAATCCCCACTGGCCCGGAGCGTGGAGTTTCCGACCGGGGACGGGGTGGACACCACGGTGCTCCATGTCCCTCGCAGCGGAAGACCGTCGGCCACCGAGAACCAGGTGTCGGACTCGTTCGTGCCCTGCTGGCCACCGGTGAAGGCCACCTTCTCTCGGACCCGCACCGCCGGCACACTGCTCGTGCCCACCCGCAACGTCCCGGTGGCGAGGACAGTCGACGTGCCCCGCATGTACACGGGCCCGGTGGAGAGATGGTCGTTTTTCCCCGTGCACGACACGGTGTGGCGGGTACCGACGACCAGCTGGGCCGGGATGGTGACGCCGGCGGGACTGCAGGTGAAGGTCGACGTGTCGTCGACGCTGAAGGCGACGAAGTCCCACAGGTAGTACCCGGCCTTCGACGTGGTCACCAGCGCCCCGTTCCGCAGGCAGTAGGTCCAGCTCTGCCAGTGGACGTCGGAGAAGTCCAGTCGGAAATCGAAGCAACCGCCGGGGCGGTCGGCCACCGTGCCCGGGAACCCGGGTCCCTCGGTCTGCGACTTGGGCGGCACCGAGATCTTCTCGGTGCCCGAGCCCCGATAGAGGTAGATCCCCCGGGTGGGACCAGGTCCGTCCGCCGGATCGTGGCCCCGTTCGCCCCGCCGAAACCGTTGCACGGCCACCGAAGGCGCCAACGGCCTCGGGTTGGACTGCATCCACAGATAGGCGAAGAGCCCGATCCCCGCGATCATGCATGCGGCCAGGCCACCGACGATCCACCACACGAGTCTCCGGCGCGGCCGGCGCGGCGCCTCAGTGGGAGAAGGCACGGGAGACCAGGTTGGTGATGCCCCGACGGAGCGGGTGCGCACGTTCGACACGGAGCCGGTCGAGGGCGACCTGCATCACACCGGCCACCTCGGCGGCACAACGGTCAACGACCTCGGGGTCGTCGGCGGCGTCCGGACCGAGGCTGCTCCAGTGGATGGGCGGGAGGAACTCGACGGTGATCGAGGTGGGCAGCGGTGGTGGTGGGGTGAGCACGGTTGCCAGTCCGAGGGGCCCCAGCATGATCGGGAAGACCTTGATGCGCATGGCGCCCAGGCCGAGCAACCGGGCGATTCCCTCGCCACGGGAGACCACGATCACCGAATCGTGGCTGCCATGGGCCACCACGGGTATCACCGGGACACCGGTACGCAGGGCAAGGCGGACGAACCCGGTGCGGCCGCCGAAATCGATGCTGTTGCGGTCCAGCCAGGGCCGGCACGCCTCCCAGTCACCACCCGGGTAGTCGAGGACCAGGGCCCCTTGGGTCAACGCCGCCTCTGCTTCGTGGCTGCCGGCGGGGATGGCGCCGATGCGCCGGAGGAACGGCCCCACCACGGGAACGGTGAGAAGGAGGTCGTAGGTGAGGGTGTACGCAGGATGCTCGGTCCCACGGCGGTCGATGATGGCCAGGGCGGTGACCCAGGTGTCGGGCATGTAGAAGAGGGCGTTGTGATTGCCGACCAGCAGCGCGGGACCTTCCGCGGGGAGATACTCGATTCCCCGGACCTCGGGGGAGAAGTAGTTGGTGTACCTACGCACCGCCTGCAGCTGACGCTCGATGTACTCCGGATCCCGACGGACGGCATCGGCGCTGTGCTCGTGCTCGATGCGCCGGACCAGGGGGGCGAGCGGGCCCTTGGCACGGTCCGCCCCGCGCCCGTCCGACCCGGCAGGCGATGTCAGGGAACGCTGCGTCATGTCGTTGGCCACGTCGTTGCCAGCTTCCATGGTTCGGTTGTCGCGCCCGGCGCCGGGTCCAACTAGGGCCATTCGACCCTTCCGTCTGCTCCCGGTCCGGACCCGGTTCGGTGCTCCGGCATCACGATGGGACTTTCTGCCCTCGTCAAGCCGATCGGAATGGTTGAGCATGGGTTGCAGAGGGGTCGGAAACTCAATGGAGACGGAAGGAATGACTCATGGCTGAAACCAGGGATGTGCGACAGCAGATCGAGCACCTCATCGAACGGGCTCAGGACGAGTTGATCGAGGCCAGCCGACAGCTGGCGAACAGCATCAGCAAGGAGACCGAGCGGTTCGTTCCGCCGATCTCGAACGATGTCGAGCGCTTGGTCGACGACGTGTTCGACTTCGCCGAACGGGTCATCAAAGGTCAGCGCAAGATGGTCAACGATGTGGTGAAGACCATCAACGAACAGACGGACCGGGCGGCCGATGCGGGCCGGGCCGTCACCCGGCGGGTGGCCAAGCGGGCACCGGCCAAGAAGAAGGCAGTGGCGAAGAAGGTGACGGCCAAGCGGGCACCGGCCAAGAAGAAGGCAGTGGCGAAGAAGGTGACGGCCAAGCGGGCACCGGCCAAGAAGAAGGCAGTGGCCCGGGCGTAGCCGGTCCCATGGAACACGGGTCGACGAGTCCGGGCCAGCCGGGACAGGAGGAGGGTCCGGAGGGCAGCTTTCCGGTCACGTACGTGACCATCCACGGCCACCGGATCGGCTACCGGTCGGGAGGCAAGGGGCCGGTTCTCTTGCTGCTCCATGGGATTGCCGGTAGTTCCCGGACGTGGATCCCCACCATGGAGCTGCTCCAGGGGGAGTACCGGGTGGTGGCTCCGGACTTCCTCGGTCACGGTCGTTCGGCCAAACCCCCGGGGGACTACTCGCTGGGCAACTTCGCCAGCGGGATGCGCGACCTGCTCCAGGTGCTCGGCATCGAGCGGGCCACCGTGGTCGGGCAGTCCTTCGGTGGTGGCGTGGCCATGCAGTTCGCCTACCAGTTCCCCGACCAGTGCGAGCGCCTCGTACTGGTGGATGCCGGCGGGCTGGGGCCCGAGGTGACTTGGATGCTCCGCCTGATCACCCTGCCGGCGGCGGAGTATGTCCTGCCGGCGCTGTTCCCTTCCTTCATGCGCGGCTGGGGTGATGCCGTCGCCAGGTTCGCCCATCAACGCGGTATCCGCAACGCTCGAGCCGTGGAGATGTGGCGCTCCTACCGGTCGTTGACCGACCCCGAGAGCCGCCGGGCCTTCCTTCGCACCATACGGTCCGTGATCAGCCCGGGCGGGCAGAGCGTGAGCGCCATGGACCGCCTCTACCTGGCCGAGGGCATCCCCACCCTCATCGTCTGGGGGGACCGGGACAGAATCATCCCGCTCTCCCACGCCTACCAGGCCCTCGAGGCCATTCCCAGCGGTCGGTTGGAGATCATGCCCGGAGTCGGCCACTTCCCCCAGTCGGAGGACCCTGTCGCCTTCGTAGGCATCCTGCGTGACTTTCTGCGCACCACGGAGGCCGCCACCTTCGCCCCTGAGGAGCAGCGCGACCGATTGCGGCGGGGCCGAGAAGATGCGTGAATCCTCCGTTCGGAGGACTGATCGGCATAGGTTGGGGACCCATTTCCGGCCGGCACATCAAGACGCGGGACTTTCGGCCCTGGTGGGACTCTCGATCCGTCCCTAACCTCACAACCCAGGAGGTCATGCACTATGCAGACGTTGTCAACAGCTTTGATCCAGGTGCTCGGGAGTGTCTTCAATCTCACCGGGCCCGGGCACTACATCAACTGGGGATTCATCCAGCTATCGGTGGCCAATCTGATCGTCATCATCCTGATGGTGATCGTCTTCTTCGCCGCCATCCTGATCCCGTTCCGCCGCCACGGAGGAGATGATCGATGACCATCGACACCGATTTGCCGAGCAACGTCGCCGCCGACCGGCCGGAGGACGCCGACCAGCTGACGGCCAAGCTGCGTCATGCTGCGGTGGCTGCCCTGCCGCCCGAGCGCCTGATGCCGGACCGTCAACCGGCCTACGTGGCGTCGTGGATCTACGTGTTCGGCATCCTGACCATGTCAGCACTGGCCGTGGTCATCCTCACCGGCATCGTGTTGTCCATCTTCGGGCCGTTGTGGTGGCACGTCTCCAGCACCGGCCACTTCGTGAACTCCCTCCATCTTTGGAGTGTCGAGCTGATGTTCTTCGCCATGGTCATCCACCTGTGGGGCAAGTTCTTCATGGCCGCCTGGCGGGGGCGCAGGCGTGCGACCTGGATCACCGGCATCGTCGCCTTTGTTCTGTCGGTGGGAACAGCCTTCACCGGCTACCTGTCCCAGCAGAACTTCGACTCCCAGTGGATCTCCACCCAGGCCAAGGACGGGATCAACTCGACCGGGGCCGGAGCGGTCTTCAACGTCCTCAACTTCGGCCAGATGCTCATGTGGCACATCGTGCTGCTGCCCCTCATCGTCGGTGTCATCGTGGCCATCCACGTACTGATGGTGCGTCTACGCGGGGTCGTGCCACCGTTCGCCCCGCCCGGTGAACCGGTCACCAGCACCGAACCGGTCACCATCGGGGCGGCAACTGAAGGAGACGAGTCATGAGCGCGGCCACCCATACCAAGAAGGTGCGGCGGTTCAATCCCGACCGCGACGTGAAGGAGTGGCACGGCAAGTACCTCCCCTACGACTTGGTCAAAGAGGGCATCATCGCCGTCGTGGTCGTGTCACTCCTGACGGTGGGGTTGACCGTGCTGTTCGGCTCACCGGACGACACACCGGTGACCGTCAAGTCGTGGTCAACGGCCAATCCGGTGGACTTCGTCCAGACCGCCATCACCGAGCTCGACGGTTCCAGCGGCACGGCCTCTTACGGCCCTCCCTATAACGCCACCGCCGGGGCCAGCCCGTCGATCCTCGGGGTGTCACCGGCGAGTTTCTTCGGCGTCCACCATCCGATCGACACCGCCAATGACTTCGTGATCGCTCCCCTGAAGACGCTCCCCAGCGATCCCAAGGTGCAGGCCGCGATCAGCGAGTACAACGCGGCCACCCCCCAACAGCAGGCGGCGTGGACCACTGCCTACGAGAAGGCGGTGGCCAATGCCACCTACACCAATGGCACCCTGAAGGTGCCGGCCGGCGACTACGGGCCGGTGGGCACCATGATGGCTTCGCTCGCCTCAATGGCCCGCAGCGGGGCTCTCGACGGCGCCCTGATGAGCTCACGCCAGTTCTACGGGACCGACTACACCAAGCCTCTGATGCTCATCGCCGACGGCACCTACCTGGCCGACCTCGGGCACGCCCAGCACCTGTCGGGCGACCAGTGGGGGATGATGAACGAGACCGGCAACTACCCGGGTCAGGCCTGGCTGTGGCTGTACACCATGTGGTACCAGGTGCCCCCGTTCAAGACGTCAGCCAATGCCGACCTGCAGGTGTGGGGGCTCATGATGGTCCTCACCCTTCTGCTGGCCCTGGTGCCCTTCATCCCCGGCCTGCGCTCGATCCCACGGTGGACCAGGCTCTACCGGCTGATCTGGCGCCAGCACTACCGGGATCTGGCTGCAGGATCCGCCTCTTCGGGTCGCTCCCCGCCGACAGCATCGTCGGTCCCTCCCGCGTCGGTTTCGACGTAGGTCGGGGGGCTCCAGGGTGCCATGTCGCCACCCGCCTCGTCGATGCCGGCGAGGCGGGTGGCGAGGCCCCGCTTGGCGTGTCGCATCATGAGGGTGTGATTGGCCCGCATGGCCGGTCGGGCGATCGGGCCCAACCTCCGCAGCAACGGCTTCACCACCACTTCCTCGTCGAAGACCACCTGGGACCCGTGCCCAGTGGGTGAGGCGGTGACCGACCAGCGCGAGAACCCCTCGAGGTCACCGGTCATTGATGCCTCGAGGACGTGCCCGTCCGGATCACGCCGGCTCGGTCGCAGCACCATCACCAGCTCATAGGGGAGCACCGGCCGGCAGATCACCTCGCAGGCCTCCTCCCCCACCGGCCGGAGGTGGCGGATCTCTGGCCACCACGCCGGATACTCGGTGAACCGTTCGAGTACCGAGTAGGCGAGGGAGGGGGCGGCCACGACGTCCCAAGCCGAGCGGAATCGGTGGAAGTTCCGATCCATGCGTCGAGTGTGGCATGCATCCGGCCCGTCCGCCGTGGCCGAGACCCCGCTCAGTGAGCGGAGGACCGGGCATCTGCCAACAGCTTGGTGTCGTCGGCCAGCAACGATTCGGCGAGGTGGCGGATCAGTTCGATCACTTCGGGGTGCTCTTCGGGATTCCAACCCTCCAGCAGCTCGGTCATCGAGTCACGACGGGCTGCGGTCAGCTTCTCGATCGCCGACCGTCCGGCCGCGGTGAGGTCCAGCCCCCTGCCTTCTGCACCAGCCACTGGTCCGACCATCCCCGCGGCCACCAGCGAGTCCACGCCGACCTCGAGGCGCTCGGGATCGATCCCCAGGTGGTCGCTCATCTCCTCGAGCGTGCTCTCCGGCCAATCGGCCAGGCGGTAGAGCGTCCAGCAGGCCCGGGGATCGAGGTCAAGGCCGGCCCGGCTGGCCAGTATCCCGTAGAGCTCCCGCCGGTTCTCACGATTGGCCGCCCGTTCGAGAATGCCCCGCACCTCCCCGAGCGAGGTGCGGGGCTCGGGGAGGCCCAGGTTCTCCGCGGGCTCGGTGACCTGGATCGACTTGCGCAGCTCGATCTCCGGCAACGTCCAACTGAGCAGGAAGGCGACGAAGCCGATGGGCACCCCGATGAGGAACATGGTCTGGATGGTGTGGGCGATGCCCTCCACCACGGCGGACTGCACCGCCGCCGGGAGGCGGTGGATGGCAGCCGGATTCTCCGCGTTGACGCTGAACCCGGGCGGAACCTTGCTCAGGTGCAGGGCGTGAAGGATGTTCGACACCACCAGATTGGTGTAGATGGCACCGAACACCGCAGTACCGAAGGATCCTCCGATCATCCGGAAGAAGGTGGTGCCGGAGGTCGCGGTGCCCAACTCCTGGTACGGCACGGCATTCTGGACGGCCACCACCAGCACCTGCATCACGAATCCCAGACCCAGCCCGAACACGGCCATGAAGGCGGCCATTGTCCACGCCCCAGTGGTGATCCCGATCAAGGACATCAAATACAGGCCGAGGGTCATCAGTGCGGTCCCAATCACCGGGAAGACCTTGTACCGGCCCCACCGACTGACCAGCGCGCCGGATCCAACCGAGGCGATCAGCAGTCCGCCCATCATCGGGAAGAGGCGCACCCCCGAAGCGATCGGGCTGACCCCCTTCACGTCCTGGAGGAAGAGCGGGAGAAACGTCAGTGCCCCGAACATGGCGAACCCGACGACGAAGCCGATGGCACCGGCCGCGGTGAACACCGAATTGGAGAAGAGGTTGAGCGGGATGACCGGCTCCATGGCCCGCCGTTCGGCGAACACGAAGGCCACGCCGAAGATGACCCCGGCGATGCCCATCCCGACGATCAGCGGTGACGACCAGGGGTAGGAGGTACCTCCCAGGCTGGTGAACAGCACCAACGAGGTGGCCGACAGGGCCAGGAGGGCGGTCCCCAGGTAGTCGATGACCCGGTGCACCCTGCTCAAGGACCCGGGCAGGGTGACGGCCGTCACCAGTAGTGCGATGGCCCCGATGGGGATGTTGATGTAAAAGATCCAGCGCCAGCTCAGGTAGTCGACGAAGACGCCGCCGATCAACGGCCCGATCACCGTCGTCACGCCGAACATGGCCATGAACAGCCCCATGTAGCGACCGCGCTCCCGGGGCGACACCACGTCGCCCACGATGGTCTGGGCACCGACCATCAGTCCGCCACCTCCGAGGCCCTGCACGGCCCGGAAGACGATCAGCTCGAGCATCGAGTGGCTCAGGCCGGACAGGGCGGACCCGACCAGGAAGATGACGATGGCCGATTGGAAGAAGAACTTGCGGCCGTACTGGTCACCGAGCTTGCCCCACAGCGGCGTGGACACCGTCGAAGCCAACAGATAGGCGGTGACCACCCAAGTGAGGTGCGAAGCACCGTGCAGATCGCCGACGATGGTGGGCAGCGCGGTGGAGACGACCGTCTGGTCCAGCGCGGCCAAGAACATCCCGAGCATGAGGGCGCCGATGATGATCAGCACCCGCCGGTGGGAAAGAGTGTCCGGCAGCTCGGATGGTGCCTCTCGGACTGCTTCGCTCATGACTTCGCTCCCCACCGGACGCAGGTGACGCCGCTCCAATCTTGGCCCAAACGGATCGGCCGGCGTGAGAAGGACCATCCAACGGTGCGAGAATCTGATCGACCGGACCGTCGACGGGAGAGAACGATGGACTCAGGAGTGATGCCCGCTGCGTTATTGGGACACGGCGACCCGAGGAACGCCCTCGCCGACAACCGATACACCCGGGCGTGGCGCGACTTCGGTGCTTCGGTTCCGGTACCCCGGGCCATCCTGATGGTCTCGGCCCATTGGTACGTGGGGTCGACGCTGCTGACGGCCATGGCCGCCCCCCGCACCATCCACGACTTCTACGGGTTCCCCCAGGCCCTCTTCGACGTGGAGTACCCGGCGCCGGGCGCACCGGACATCGCCGCGGAGATCGCCGAGGTGGCCAAGCCCCGGTGGATCGGGCTCGACAGCGACGGTTGGGGGCTCGACCACGGGACGTGGTCGGTGCTGATCCATGCATTCCCCGAGGCCACCATCCCGGTGATCCAACTGTCGGTCAATGCCCTCGAGGGGTTCGACGAGCACTTCGACCTCGGCGTACGCCTCGCTCCCCTTCGCCGACAGGGCATCCTGATCCTCGGCAGCGGCAATGTGGTCCACAACCTCGGACTCATCGATTGGCAGGCCGAGGAGAACGGTGCCGACTGGGCCGTCCGCTTCAATGAATCGTGCATCGCGTTGATGCGGGAGGACCCACAGAAGCTGCGCACCCTGGTCGACCATCCCGACTACCGGCGGGCCGTGCCCACCCCTGATCACTTCCTTCCCCTGGCGCCCATCGCCGGTCTCGCGGCCGCCAGCGACTCGACGGGCTCGGTTCTGGTGGACGGCTACGTGGCCGGCTCCTTGTCGATGACCGCCTTCCAGGTGGGTTGAGCGCCTGGGCGAACGGGCCGTCGACCTGGGCGATGTCGCGTTCCCGATCGCCGAATCCGACGTCGGAGGGCGGCTCTTTCCGCTGCGCGGGTTCACCGGCGCCAGGGGGGCCGGCCTCAGGCGGGTCCTGCCGGAGACCCGTGCCGTGGCATCGGGGCAACTCAGTGGTCCCGGAGCGACACGGGGAACGGGGAGCACCGCCTGACCCGTGGTGGGAGTGTTCCACCACATGTTCCAGACGAGTCGCCGTCCCAGCGGCCACGTGGCACACTTGACCCTCTACTCTGATCGACAGCGGAGGTTCGAAGGTGCGCACCTGGCAGCGTGGATACCGGAAGGCCATGGTGGCCACGGCCATCGGCAGCGTCGCAGTGCTGGCGGCGGCCTGCAGCAGCAGCTCGAGCAGCTCCTCGACGACGACCCTGCCTACGACGGTCATACCCACCCAATCGACCAACGCGGCCCTCGCCGCCACGGTTCCGTCCGCAGTCAAGTCGAAGGGCAGCCTCACCATCGCGCTGGACGCCACCTACGCACCGGACGAGTTCATCGCACCGGACGGCTCGACCATCGTGGGCATGGACGCCGATCTCTCCACCGCCATCAGCCAGGTCCTCGGACTCAAGCCCAAGCTGGTCAACGCCACGTTCGACACCATCATCCCGGGCGTCCAGAGCGGCAAGTACGCCATGGGGGCCTCCTCCTTCACCGACACCATCGCCCGCCAGAAGGTGGTCGACTTCGTCGACTACTTCACGTCCGGCGAAGGGTTCTACGTGAAGACCGGCAGCCCACTGGCCTTCAACGGCCTCACCTCGCTGTGCGGCCACTCGGTGGCTGTCGAGTCCGGCACCACCGAGCAGGGCGACGCCCAGACCCAGGCCAAGGCGTGCACCAAGGACAGCAAGGGCGCGGTCACCGTGCTCTCCTTCGGCAACCAGAGCCAGGCCAACCTGGCCGTCTCCAGTGGTCGGGCCCAGGTCGGATTCGCCGACTCCCAGGTGGCCGGCTACATCGTGGCCACCTCCAACGGGGTCTTCCAGAACAGCGGGACCGCCTTCACGGTGGCCCCCTACGGCCTCGCCCTCCCCAAGGGAAACGGCATGACCGCCCCGGTGCAGTCCGCCGTCAACTTCCTCATCGGCAACGGTGTCTACGGCCAGATCCTGAAGAAGTGGGGAGTGGAGTCCGGTGCCATCACCAGCTCGGTGATCAACGGCGCCACCAGCTAAGGAGCCAAACCGGCACCAGGGGATCCCGTGATGACGATTCCCCCTGGTGCAAGCGTCCCCGGTGGCGTAGGCCAGGCTGAGGAGCCGCCGGCCCTGAAGACCGTTCCCGTGCGGCACCCGTGGCGTTGGGTGGCCAGTGCGGTGATCCTGGTATTGGTGGCCATGCTGGTCAACACCCTCTTGTTCTCGCACGTGGTGCGGGGAGGGGTCCAAGAAGGGCGGTTCCAGTGGCGGGTGGTCGGCAAGTACCTCTTCGGCGCACCGGTGTTGCGGGGCATCGTGGTCACGCTGGAGCTGACCGTCATCGCCATGGTGGTGGGCATCGTCTTCGGCGTGGTCCTGGCCGTTATGCGCCTGTCCCCCAACCGGCTGTTGTCCGGTGTGGCCTGGATCTACATCTGGTTCTTTCGGGGAACCCCGGTCTTCGTCCAGCTCTTCTTCTGGTACGTCGGGATCACCTACCTCTACCCCAAGCTCAGCTTCGGGATCCCGTTCGGCCCCGACCTCTACACGGTGAACGCCAACGCGCTGATCACCGCGTTCGTGGCCGGGGCCCTGGGGCTCAGCCTCAACGAAGGCGCCTACATGGCAGAGATCGTGCGGGCCGGCATCATCGCGGTTGACGAGGGCCAGACCGAGGCGGCCGCCTCGTTGGGCATGAGCAAAGCGCAGACCCTGCGCCGCATTGTCCTCCCCCAGGCCATGCGCATCATCATCCCGCCCACCGGCAACGAAACCATCTCCATGTTGAAGACCACCTCCCTGGTGTACGCAATCGCTGTGACCGAGCTCTTCACCGCCACCCAGAACATCTCCAATGCCAACTACCAGATCGTGCCACTCCTGGTGGTGGCCAGTGTCTGGTACCTGTTCTTCACCTCGATCCTCACCATCGGGCAGTACTACGTCGAGCGTTACTACGCCCGAGGATCGTCCCGGGCCCTGCCGCCGACGCCCCTCCAGCGCCTCCGCCAGACCTTCTTCCATATCCGGATGAAGCCGGTACCGGCCATGGCCGAGGCCCCATGGGTGGGACCTCATGAGTGAGCCGATGGTCCGGGCCACCCAGGTCCGCAAGTCGTTCGGACGGCTCGAGGTGCTACGTGGCATCGACCTCTCCGTCGACCACGGCGAGGTGCTCTGCCTGATCGGCCCGTCGGGCTCGGGAAAGAGCACGTTTCTCCGCTGCATCAACCACCTCGAGAAGATCGACGGGGGCGAGTTGGCCGTCGACGGCCAGTTGGTCGGGTACCGCCGGAGCGGCAACCGCCTTTACGAGTTGAAGGACCGCGAGGTGTGCAGGAAGCGGGCGGAGATCGGCATGGTCTTCCAGGGCTTCAACCTCTTCCCCCACATGAGTGTGCTGGACAACGTCATGTGTGGTCCGGTGCGGGTCAAGAAGGAGTCGCCCGCCACGGCCAAGGAGCGGGCTCATCGACTGCTCGAGCGGGTGGGCCTGGCCGAGAAGGTCAAGAGCTATCCCAACCAGCTCTCCGGTGGCCAGCAGCAGCGGGTGGCCATCGCCCGGGCCCTGGCCATGGAGCCCAAGCTGATGCTCTTCGACGAGCCCACCTCGGCCCTCGACCCCGAGCTGGTGGGCGAGGTCCTCGACGTGATGCGGGCCCTGGCCGAGGAGGGGATGACCATGGTCGTCGTCACCCACGAGATGGGCTTCGC
>JADGOF010000333.1 GCA_017883105.1 Acidimicrobiales bacterium | reverse complement strand
GATCGTGGACACCCCGACCCGGCGCAAGTTCATGGCCAAGGTGGGTGAGCAGGGGTGGCTGGGCATCACCTGGCCCGAGGAGTACGGCGGCAAGAACGGTGAGGGGATCTACGAGTACCTGCTCAACGAGGCGCTGGCCGCCCGGGGCGGACCGCAGATCGGCAAGGGCGTGGGCATCATCGGCAAGACCATCATCAGCCACGGCAGCGAAAAGCTGAAGCAGGAGTTCCTCCCGAAAATCCTCCGCAACGAGGTGGAGTTCGCCGTGGGCTACTCCGAGCCCAACGCCGGGTCGGATGCCGCCTCCATGCAGCTGAAGGCCACCCGGGACGGCGACGGCTGGCGTCTCAACGGCCAGAAGACCTGGACCACGTCCGCCCACTTCGCCGACTGGTACTGGGTGGGCGCTCGCACCGACCCCGACGCCCCCAAGCACCACGGGATCAGTCTGTTCCTGGTGCCGATGGACCACCCGGGCATCACCGTCAAGGGCATCTGGACCATGGGAGACGAGCGGACCAACGAGGTCTATCTCGACGATGTGTTCGTCCCCGACGACTATGTGGTCGGGGAGTTGAACAAGGGGTTCCAGTACATCTCCGAGGCACTCGACCTCGAACGCTTCACCCTCTTCACCTATTCGCCGACGGCCCAGCGGCTCGATCTCCTGACCGAGTACGTGAAGGGCGCCACTCGCGACGGCCAACCGTTGAAGGACGACGCCGTGGTGAGGTCCCAGATCGCCAGGCTCCACACCGAGGCCGAGGTGGCCCGGGTCCTCGGGCTCAAATTCGTGTTCGCCTCGTCCCAGGGCGGGGCGCCGCCGACCTCGGAAGCGTCCGAGTACAAGCTGTTCACCACCGAGTACTCGAAGCGCCTGGCCAACGCCTCCATGGACATCGGCGGCGCGGGCACCCAGCTACGAGTGCGCGACGAGGACGCCCCCATGGCGGGCCGGGCCGAGTCGACCTATCGCTACACAGTGATCGACACCATCGGCGGCGGGGCCTCGGAGATCCAGAAGAACATCATCGCCCGCCGCAAGCTCGGTCTTCCGAAGAACTTCTGAAGTCACCCGACGCCCGTGACCGACATGCCTGCCACCTCTGCTGTCGCGCCGTTATCCCCCCCGGGGGCGGACGGTCCGGGCGGACCACTGCGCGGCATCACCGTGCTGGACCTGGCCAGCGTGGGCCCGGCGGCCCGGTGCACCCGGCTGTTGGCCGACTACGGCGCCACCGTGGTCAAGGTGGGCGCAGTGCCCGGCCGGGGTGCGGAGCCCATCCGGCCGCCGTTCTACGCCTACAGCGGCTCGCGTTACCTGCGGCGCACCGCCGTCGACCTGAAAGATCCGGACGGGCGTGACGCATTCCTGGCCCTGGTCAGGAATGCCGACGTGGTGGTGGAGAGCTTCCGCCCCGGGGTGATCGACCGGCTCGGAATCGGCTTTGCTGCCCTGCGTTCGGTCAATCCCCAGATCATCCTGTGCTCGACCACCGGATTCGGCCAGGACGGCCCCCGTGCGGCCTGGGCCGGACACGACATCAACTACCTGGCCGTCGGCGGCTACCTGGCCACCACCGAGCCCCGTGCCGATGGGGGGCCGCCGGTGTCCGGTGCCACCATCGCCGACGCCGCCGGTGGCGGCATGCACGCGGCCATGGCGGTGATGGCCGCCCTGATCGGACGGGGGGAGGACGGCCCGGGCACCCATCTCGACGTCTCCATCGCCGACGGGGTGCTGTGGCTGACGTCCCTGGCCGTCGACGAGCATCTGGCCACCGGCGCCCCGGTCGGGCCAGGCCACAACATCATCACCGGCCGGTATGCCTGTTACGACACCTACCGGGCCGCCGACGGCGGCTGGCTGGCCGTGGGCGCCATCGAGCCCAAGTTCTACGCCAACCTGTGCCGGCTGCTCGGTTGCGAGCAGTGGGCCGACCATCAACTGGTCGACGAGGTGCAGGACGCGGTAAGGGCCGACTTCAGGGCGGCGTTCGCCACCAAGGACCGGGATGCCTGGGTGGCCGAGCTGGCCGGAGCCGACACCTGTGTGACGCCGGTGCTGTCTGCCGCCGAGCTGGTCGATGACGACCAGTACGCGGCGCGCCACGCCTTTGTCGAGGCCTCCACCCGGGCGCCGGGTGAGGAGGCCCCGACCCGCTTTCGTCAGGTGGGGCCGGTGCTCGCCGGGATGGAGGCCCGGGGTGCGGCGGTCGACCTGGGCGACCCGTTCCGGTCCGACACCGACCGGCTGTTCACCGCGGCGGGGCTGACGCCCGAGCACATCGCAGACCTTCGAGCCAAAGGAGTGGTGGCATGAGCGCCATAAGCGTCGACGACATCGATCGCCTGATCGGAGTCGAGCAGTACGAGGAGGAGGGGGAGTTTCCCGTCGAGCAGGGGTACATCTGGACCACGTGCTCCTCGGTGGAGAACGGGAACCCGTTGTTCTGGGACGAGCAGGTGGCCGAGGTGGTGACCGGGGGGCCGATCGCCCCGCCGACCATGGTGTCGGTGTGGTTCCGTCCCCACCACTGGGCACCCGGCCGCACCACCCGGGGCCTGCCGCTGCAGGTCCATTTCGACCTGAAGGAGGGCCTCGGCCTCCCCGAGGCGGTCATGAGCGACAACACCATCGTGTTCTACGAGCCGGTCCGGCCCGGGGACCGCCTGCGGACCCGCCAGATCCTGCGCTCGGTCAGCGACGAGAAGACCACGAAGCTGGGCACCGGCCGGTTCTGGGTGATCGATGTGGAGTACCACAACCAGCGAGGTGACCTGGTGGCCGTCGAGAGCTACACCGGGTTCGGCTACCGGAGGGCGGAGGCAGCATGAGCACCCCGGCGACCACCCACCTCCTCCACGGCGATGTCGCGGTCGGAGACCAACTACCGGACCTGGCCTATCCGGTCACCTCCACCACCGTCGTCCTCGGGGCCCTGGCCGCCCGCGACTGGCGACCCATGCATCACGACAAAGACTTCGCCGTCAATCGCAACGGCACCCGGGACATCTTCCTCAATACCCCGAACCAGGCGGCCTGGTTCGAGCGCTTCGTCACCGACTGGACCGGTCCGTATGGTCGCCTCCAGCGCATGACATTCCGGATGCTGGGATCGATCTTCCCCGGGGACACCATGGTCTTCCGCGGCGTGGTGACCGACACCGGCGTGGACGAGACGGGTTGTGGGTGGGTGGCCATCGACATCGCGGTATCGGTCGACGACGATCCCAAGACCACCTGCAAGGCCCGTGTCGCTCTTCCGGTCGATGCCGACGACAATCCCTGGGACCGCAAGGGCGACCGTTGGCAGCCATGACCCGCGCCGTCGGAACGAGAACGCCCCGCCCATCACGCCACGCAGCACCATCACATGAGGAGACCCGACCATGTTGGACCTGAAATTCAGCCCCGAACAAGAGATGCTCCGTGAGACGGTGCGGGGGGTCTGCGCGACTGCGAGCCCACTGACCGTGGTGCGTGAGCTCGAGGACGATCCCATCGGGTACTCCCAGGATCTGTGGAAGCAGCTGGCCCACCTCGACCTGATCGGCTTGCAGCTCCCCGAGGAGTTCGGCGGCTCCGGCATGACCGCACTCGAGAGCGTGGTGGTCTAC
>JADGOF010000332.1 GCA_017883105.1 Acidimicrobiales bacterium | reverse complement strand
CCCCCGAGCTGCGGCCCGGGTGGCCCGGGCCGGGCGCATCCTGGTCGAGGGCGTGCACGATGCCGAACTCGTCGAACGGGTGTGGGGCGACGACCTCCGGATCGAAGGCGTGGTCGTCGAACGGCTGGACGGCATCGATCACCTGGCCGAGGCCATCAAGACGTTCGAACCGGGGCCGGCCAGGCGGCTCGGTGTGCTGGTCGACCACCTGGTCGACGGGAGCAAGGAGTCGACGGTCGCCGCCGGACTCCGTCACCCGCACGTGCTGATCACCGGCACGCCCTTCGTCGACGTCTGGCAGGCGGTGAAGCCGTCGGTGGTCGGCATCGACGAATGGCCGCAGGTCCCCAGGGGACTCGATTGGAAGACCGGCGTATGCCAGGCCCTGCACTTCGGCGACCCCCCATCCGCCTGGCGCCGGATCCTGTCGTCCGTCCGCACCTACGCCGATCTCGAGCCGGCGCTGGTGGGCGCGGTCGAGCGACTCATCGATTTCGTCACCGAACCGACCTGACGCGTATCGGGGCGACGGGGTTCAGCCTCCGGCCCAGGGCCGATCGCGGCGGGTGGCAGCCGGACGCGACCACCAACGGCCACTGAACCTCCACGTCGGGGGACGCGCCACGTCCTCGCCGGCGGCCAGTCGGGGCCGGGGCCACGCCTGGTCGACCGCGGCGGTGATAACCGCCAGCACCATGGGGTCGATCCCTTCCCGGGTGGTCGCGCCGTCCACCTCCGGCCGCACGGTCACAGTGGCATGTTCCCGTGCTTGCGCTTGGGCAGGTCCTCCCGCTTGGACACCAGCAGGGCCAGGCTCCGGACCAGCACCCGGCGGGTCTCGGCCGGATCGATCACGTCGTCGACATAGCCTCGCTCAGCGGCGGCATACGGGTTGGCGTACCGCTCCGTGTACTCCTCCACCAGCTCCTTGCGCCGTCCCACCGGATCGGACGCTTCGGCCAGGTCGCGGCGGTAGACGATCTCAACCGCCCCTTCCGGGCCCATGACGGCCAACTCGGCCGAGGGCCAGGCGTAGGCCAGGTCGGCGCCGATCGACTTGGAGTTCATGACCACGTAGGCGCCGCCGTACGCCTTGCGGGTGATGATCTGCACCCGGGGCACCGTCGACTCGCAGTAGGCATAGAGCAGCTTGGCCCCGTGGCGGATGATGCCGCCGTACTCCTGATCGGTGCCGGGCATGAAACCGGGGACGTCCACGAAGGTGATGAGCGGCACGTTGAAGGCATCGCAGGTCCGGACGAAACGGGCGCCCTTCTCCGAGGCGTCGATGTTGAGGACGCCGGCCAGCATCTGGGGCTGGTTGCCGACGATGCCGACAGACCGGCCGTCGATGCGGGCGAAACCGCACACCAGGTTCATGGCCCAGTGGTGGTTGACCTCGAAGAACTCGCCGTCGTCGACCACCGATTCGATGACCTTCTTCATGTCATAGGGCTGGTTGGGCGAGGCGGGCATCAGATCGGTCAGCTCGGGGGTGAGGCGCTCGGGATCGTCCCCGGACACCACCAGGGGTGCCTCTTCGAGATTGTTGGAGGGCAGGAAGCTCAGGAGGTAGCGGACGTCGTCGAGGCACGCCTTCTCGTCGGGGGCGACGAAGGCGGCCACGCCGGACTTGGTTGCATGGCTCATGGCCCCACCCAGCTCCTCGAGGGTGACGTCCTCGCCGGTCACCGTCTTGACTACATCGGGGCCGGTGATGAACATGTGGCTGGTGCCCTGCACCATGAAGATGAAGTCGGTCATGGCCGGGCTGTAGACCGCACCTCCGGCACATGGGCCGAGGATCACGCTGATCTGGGGGATGACTCCCGAGGCCTGGGCATTGCGGTGGAAGATGCCGCCGTAGGAGTGGAGCGAGACCACGCCCTCTTGAATGCGGGCGCCGGCCCCGTCGTTGAGCCCGATCATCGGCACGCCGATGGAGGAGGCAAGATCCATCACCTTGTGGATCTTCTCGGCGAACACCTCACCGAGGGCGCCGCCGAAGACCGTGAAGTCTTGGCTGAACACGCACACCCGGCGACCGCCGATGGTCCCGAATCCGGTGATCACCCCGTCGGTGTAGGGACGGTTCTCCTCGAGCCCCATGCCGTGGGCCCGGTGCCGGGCCAGCATGTCGAGTTCTTGGAAGGATCCGTCATCGAGCAGGTAGTCGATGCGCTCGCGGGCGGTCATCTTGCCCTTGGCGTGGTGTTTCTCCACCGCCCGGGGTGATCCGGCGTTGCGGGCCAGTTCGCGGCGCTCGGCCAATTCTGCGAGTCGTTGGGTCATCGGGTGATCCATGGCCACTGAGGCTACAAGACCTGTCGGAGGGGTCCGATCCGGAACCAGGATGTCCGGCCCGCGCTCGCCGCCGGCCCCGCCGGCCGGACCCGGGGGTTCAGAGGGGGGTGTTGACCCAGTGGGGTCCGCACCACACGTAGGTGACCGGGTTCTGCCCGCTGGCACCCAGGTAGGGAGCGACGTTCTTCCCCGCGTAGCGGGTCTCGAGTTCGGGGTCCGGGGTGCCCACGAACGAGTACCGGTCGATCGCCGACGGGGTCCCGCCGGCCGGCTTGGGCGAATGGGCGCCGCGGCGGGTCGGCTCCCATGCCTCGAGCTTGTAGACGCCGGCCACCAGGTCGCCGACCACGATGACCGCCCACTGCGGGGAGCGGGGCGACTCGAGGTCGATCCACCGCCGTCCGATGCGCCAGCTGTGGCGGACCAACTCGTAGGCGGGGTCGGTCCCCGTCCCTCCGACCCGCAGCAGCACCACCTGGTGTCCACGCTTGAACTTCGCCCGTTTGGCCAACAGCGAATTCACCTCAGTGACGGAGCCCCGTTGGCTCCCCAGCTTCGAGTCGACGGGAAGGCCGAGCGCGTCATTAGCTGCGGCTTCGACGAGGGAGGCCTCGGCGGCACTCATCCCGTGGCGCAGGATGTCGACGCGGACGGCTCGGCCCTGCGACTCCACGGCTCTGATCTTGTCGAGGACGGGGAATCCTTCCTGTTCATCAGGGGCGGAACCGGTGGCCGCCCGGGCGGCCCGGAGGTGGCGGAAGCAGCGATCGCCCCGACCGCGTCCGGCATAGAAGGGTCGTCCCGTGCGGGTGTCGACCAGAAGGTAGACGTAGGCACGCAGCTTGGCCGAGACCCCCGGGGCGAACCCGTCGCCGGAGGTGTCCGGCTCGTCCGTCTCTTGCGACGCCGGGCCATCCGCCTTCGGCTTGGCGGCCTTCGCCGCTTTGGCCGCTTTGACTGACTTGGCTGGCTTGGTGGCCATGGCCGCCGGAGCGGTCGTGCCGCTCACCAGGGGAGCGGCCGGCGGGGATGCGACCACGGGCTCGACGACCGTGGCCGCCGTCGACGAGATGGCCAGGGTGGGAACCGGGCGGGCCGGCAACGGGGACGCGGGGCCAACGTCGGCGTCAGGCCGGGACGCCCCTGCGTCGATATCCCGGACCGCCGGCCGATCGGCGATGTCGGTCACAGGGGGGACTCCGCCGGTTCCGAGGTGATGCGCGGCATAGGTGGGCCCGTTACTCCTGAACCAGTTCGATCAGCGTGCCGAACGCGCCCTTGGGATGGACGAAGGCGACCGTGGTCCCACGCGACCCCGGTCGGGGGT
>JADGOF010000020.1 GCA_017883105.1 Acidimicrobiales bacterium | reverse complement strand
ACCACCTCGCCGGTCCCGAGCACCGCCTCGAGGCCCAGGACCTGCGCGCGGGTGTCGCCGTAGCGGATGACGTGGAGTCCGCCGGCGTTGGTGGCGACCATACCGCCCACCGTCGCCGAGTCGCGGCTGGCGATGTCCACCCCGTAGGACCACCCCGCCGCCTGGGCGGCCTGCTGGAGTTCGGCGAGGGTCGCCCCGGCTCCGGCGGTGACCTGGCCGGCCTGCTCGTCCACCGGCTCCAGGTTCGAGAGCCGGTGGAGGCTGAGGACCACCTCGCCACGGAGCGGCACCCCACCACCGACCAGACCGGTGTTCCCGCCCTGGGGTACCAGGGCCAGACCCAGCTCACGGCAGACGGAGATGACGCCGATCACCTCGTCGGTCGACCCGGGCCGGACCACGATTGGGGAATGGCCCACGAACCGGCCGGTCCAATCAGTGGTGTAGGAGGCTACGAGCTCCGGATCCACCAGGGCCTGGGGGCCGACCACGTTGCGGAGACGTGCAACGGCGGCGTTCGTACTACTCACCGGCGTTGGAGCGAGGAGCTCATGCGAATCCGAAGAACTTCATGGCGTCCTCAAGGTAGTGGAATCGCTTCGGAGGACCCCGCCCTCGAACACTCCAAGGCCTCCTGACCAAGTCGCCGGTCCGGACGGCAGGGCTCAGGGGAGCACGCGGTGGGTGTTGGCCTCGTCGGCATAGGCGGTCTCCATGGCCTCGGGGCGATCCACCTGAAGCAGCGCCACAGTCGCGCCGCCTGGAGTACGCAGTAGGCGGGCCGACCCTTCGGGTGTCCCCACCGGGCCGGGATGCGGTGACCAGGCACCGGCTTCCAACGTGGCCACGGCGTCGGCGAGGTCGTCGACGCCGAAGATCGGGAGCACGGACCCCGGGCGGCGGCGATCGGCCAGGAGCACGTAGGGACGGCTGCCCGGGTCGACGGCGGCTACCTCGGCCCCGAACCGGCGAAAACGCCAACGGAGCTGGGCACCCGGCACGAGGAGCCATCCGGCCAGATCCGAGTCGACGTCGTTTGAACCCACGTACAGATAGCGCAATTCCACCGGAGGAAGCGTACGCCGCGTCCATCCTCGGGGACGGGGGAGCCGTCTCCCCGTCAGGCCGGGTCGGCGGCGGCGTGGAGCGCGGCAACGTCGATCTTCTTCATGGCCCGCATGGCCCGCATGGCCCGTTCGGCACGCGCTGAATCCGGGTCGTTGAGGATCTCCTTCATGCCGGTGGGACAGACCTGCCACGAGAGGCCGTAGCGGTCCTTTAGCCACCCGCACGGGCCCTCTTCCCCGCCCTCGGAGAGCTTTGCCCAGTAGTAGTCGATCTCGGCCTGGTCTGCGCAGTCGATCAGGAAGGAGACGGCCTCGTCAAACGTGAAGACCGGGCCGCCGTTGACGGCGATGAACGGCTGTCCGTCCAGCTCGAACTCCACGGTGAGCACCGTGCCGGCCGGTCCAGGTCCGGCCTCCCCGTAGAAGGTCATGCCGGTGACGGCGGAGTTCGGGAACACCGACACGTAGAACTCGGCGGCCTCCTGGCCATTGGTGTCGAACCAGAGATTCGGGGTAATCCGGGGCATGGCATCGTCTCCTGTCATCGAGATTCCTGTGGTCCACGGTTACCGACGGAGGTGCGGGTCGGAATTCATCGGTGGTCGAGTGGGGTCGGGCTGGACCCGGATCTCGAGCTGACGGCCTCGCCAAGTGACGAACGAGTCTCCGGAGGTGGCTGAAGCCCCTGTTCACGATCGCCCATCCGCTTCGATGGCACGGCTGAATCGGTCGACCCGCTCACGGAGATGGTCGAGCAACGCAGGCGGTGAGAGCACTTCGAAGTCCGTCCTCGTGGCGCCGAGCGCCATCATCGGCCAGTCCAGGGACTCCGACGTCATCCGCAGCAGGCACCGGTCATCGCCGAACTCCTCGATGGTGGCCCACCGCCCGATCCGATCGCGGACGACCGCTGCCGAGGTATGGATCACCACCTCGATGCCGTGGCGCGTCGGCAGGTTGTCGATGCCGTCCCGGACGAACTGGGCGGCGTCGCCGGTCGGAAGCGCGCGTGGCGGAAAGTGCGCCCCGGTGCCCTGTGGGCCCTCAAGGCGGTCGAGTCGGAAGGTGCGCCAGTCGAACCGTTCCAGATCCCAGGCGACCAGGTACCAACGGCGGCCCAGCAGGACCAGTCGATGGGGATCGACGTGACGGTCGGTCGGCCCGCCCTCACGGGCGGTATAGGTGAACTTGAGACGTTCGCAGTCACGACATGCCTGGGCTATCGAGGTAAGGGCACCGGAGTCGGCGCTCGTTGTGTCGGTGCCCACCACGAACGGCACGGTCATCGCCGCCAACGCGTCGACCTGATGGCGCAGCCTCGGCGGCATCACCTGGACGATCTTGCTCAGCGCACGTACGGAGGACTCTTCGATCCCGACGACGCTGCCGGCCTGGACGGCGGCCTGCAGACCGACCGCAAGCGCTACTGCCTCTTCGTCGTCCAGGACGAGCGGAGGCAGAGCGGCTCCCGCAGCCAGCTGGTAGCCCCCGTCCACCCCGCGCTGGGCCTCGACCGGGTAACCCAACTCGCGCAGTCGGTCGATGTCTCGGCGGAGGGTCCGACCGGAGACCTTGAGCCGCGTTGCCAGTTCGACACCAGGCCAGTGCCGGCGGTTCTGCAGCAGCGACAACAACTGCAAGGTCCGGGTACTCGTCGTGGACATTTCAGGAAGTTTCTCACTATTTAGGTCAGAAACTGACCGCTACTGCCCGTACGGTGAGCTCTGACCATCGATGAAGGGTGAACTCATGCAATCCGACCCCACGACAGAAGCACCCTCGGAGCGGGCCGACCTGGTGGACGCGTTGACCAAGCACCGCGAATTCCTCCGCCGGACGGTTCGGGGTCTGACCGACGAACAGGCTGTCCTCCACCCGACGGCCAGCCAACTCTCCCTCGGCGGCATCATCAAGCATGTGGCCTTGATGGAGTCGGCATGGGTCGATTTCATCCTGCAGGGACCAGACACCATGGGTCCCATGGATGAGGCGGCTTACGAAGCCCACGCCTCAGGGTTCCGCGTGGAGGATGGGGACACGCTCGCCGGCCTGCTCGCCGGCTACGAAGAGGCAGCCCGGCGCACCGACGAGTTGGTGTACTCGATGCCATCACTCGACGTCTCCCATCCCCTGCCGGAGGCTCCGTGGTTCGAGCGCGGGGCCCGCCGGTCGGCACGCCGGGTGTTCCTGCACGTCATCGCGGAGACCGCACAACATGCCGGGCACGCCGACATCATCCGTGAGTCCATCGACGGCGCCAAGACGATGGGGTGAGGCGGCGGAGCCGTTGCCGAGGCGGGTCGAGACGCGCGCTTCGGCCATCGATGGTGAGACCTGACACTGGCGCTGGCCGGCAGACCATGTCGGAATCTCCTTTGGCCGAGCGGCTGATACCTGTCGCTCGCGCCCTCGACGGCCGACGCTGAGGACCCACGACCGGCGATCTGACCCCCGGATCGGCCCCGGTGTCGTGGAGACTCTGGTCTCCCCGGAGAGCCGAGGGTGGCACGGCACGGGTTTGCCGAGTGGCTCCATGGCACGGCGGGACGAGCGGTCCGAATCCGGTGTGGCCGCGGAAGAGCCAAGGGTCTTCGTGGCCCCGGGTACGGACACCGACCTGTCGAACGGGCTGGTCGGAAGGGGTTTCGGGACCCACGGGTGTCGAGCCCGGTCGGTGGCCTATCCTCACGGTTGTGGCCTAGGGGGTTGGAATGGGCGATGAACCATCGGTGCCGATAGAAGGCGACACGATCGTCGATGCCTTCCGCCACAACATCAGGCGCATCCCCAATCGCGCGGCGCTGCGCTGGCACAGGGACAGTGCCTGGGTGGCGTTGACGTGGTCTGAGTACGGCCGAGCGGTGGCCGAGGTCGTGGCCGGAATGGCCGAAGTCGGGGTGTCCCCGGGTGATCGAATCGCCATTCTGTCCGGCAATCGGATGGAGTGGCACCTGGCCGATTTCGGGGTGCTCGGCAGTGGAGCCGTCACCGTGCCGCTCTACCAGACGAGCTCTCCCGAGCAGGTGGCCTACATCCTCGGGCATGCCGAGGCGAGGCTCTGTTTCGTCGAGAACGGCGGGCAGCTGGCAAAAGTCCTGGAGGTGCGGGACCAACTGCCCAAGCTCGATCGGGTCATCGTGTTCGCCGACACCGAGCAGCTCGATGATCCGTTTCTGATGGGGTTCGCCGAGCTGCGCTCCGTCGGGGTCCGCCGCCTGCAACGTGAACCAGATCTCTTCGTGACCCGGGCCGACGCCATCGTGCCCGAACAGCTCGCCACGCTCGTCTACACCAGCGGTACCACTGGCCCGCCCAAGGGGGCGATGATCAGCCACGCCAACATCATGTGGACGATCCGCAGCGCTGCCTCGATCTTCGACCTGCGAGAGTCCGAGCGGTTTCTTTCGTTTCTGCCGCTGAGTCACATCGCAGAACGGATGATCAGCGACTTCGCCTCTGTGGCTATCGGCGGCGAGACGTGGTTCGCCCGGAGCCTGGCCACGGTGGGGGAGGATCTGCGGGTATGCCGCCCCACGGTCTTCTTCGCGGTGCCGCGCATCTGGGAGAAGCTCCGCGAGGCGGTCCTCGACAAGTTGGACGGGAGCCGGGCCCTGCAGCGGCTGATCGTCGACCGCTATGTGGCATTGAGCGGGCACTTTGCCAACCGACAAGCGGTTGGGAAGCATGCACCCCTGTTGATGGCGCTTCCCCACAAAGCACTCGACTCCACTGTGGGCGCGATGATCCGCCACGAACTCGGCCTCGACCAGGCCCACATCCTGGTCTCATCAGCGGCCCCGATCCACCCCGACCTCCTCCGATGGCTCGGCGCCATCGGGCTGCCCGTGCTCGAGGTGTACGGCCAGACCGAGGCCTGCGGCCCGACCACCGCCAACCCACCGGAGGACAACAGGGTGGGCACGGTAGGGCGGCCCATTCCCGGCGTGGTCCTGCGCATCGCCGCCGACGACGAGATCCTGGTGCACGGCGGCAACGTGTGCAGCGGGTACTTCCACGATCCGATAAGCACCGCCGAGCTCATCGACAGCGACGGCTGGATGCACTCGGGCGACATGGGTGTCCTCGATGACGACGGCTACTTGCACATCATCGGCCGAAAGAAGGACCTGATCATCACCGCGGCCGGCCAGAACGTGGCCCCACAGGAGATCGAGTCGGATCTGCGCAACCACGAGCTCCTGTCCGAAGCAGTGGTGATCGGCGACGGGAGGCGCTACCTCACCGCACTGCTGACCCTGGATATCGAGGCGCTAGTCAAGTGGGCCCGCGAACGAGGAAAGGCGGTCGAACCCAAGGTCCTGTTCGTCGACCCGGACCTTGGTGACGCCATCGGCCGGATCATCGAGGAGGTCAACGCCAAACGTTCCCGGGTCGAACACGTGCGGGCATTCCGCGTGCTCGATCACGAGTTCGCCATCGCTTCCGGCGAGATGACCCAGACGCTCAAGGTCAAGCGGAACGTCGTGATCGAGAAGTACCGAGATCAGGTAGAGGAGATGTATGGGGCGGAATCACGATCATGACCAGCAGGGGAGTGCCCCGGAGGTAGACGGGGACCAGACTCGGGCCCGGGCTGAACGCAACGGTGGTCTCGACCGAGGGACGGACGTTCGGATAGCCGTGGTCGGTGCCGGATCGTGGGGCACCACGGTGGCGTCGATGCTGGCCGAGCGGTACGACACCGTGGTGTGGGCCCGCGAGTCCCGGGTCGCCGAGACGATCTCGGCCCGTCACGAGAACCCGACCTACCTGGACGGCTTCACGCTGACGAGGTCACTGAGAGCGACAACGGACCAACACGAGACGCTCAGGGATCGCCAGTTGGTGGTGATGGCCGTGCCGGCCCAGCACATGCGGGGCGTGGCCGAACAGTTCGCACCCCTGGTCGGTCCCGACGTCGTGACGCTGAGCCTGACCAAGGGGATCGAACAGGGCACGCTCCGTCGGCCGACCGAGATCCTCGCTGAGACGTTCGGACCTGGTCACCGCGGTCGTATCGGCGTCCTTGCCGGTCCCAACCTGGCCCGCGAGGTCATGGCGGGACAGCCGGCGGCCACCGTGGTGGCCGTCCCCGACGCCGACATCGCCCGCTGGCTGCAGTCTGTCCTGAACACCGCCCACTTTCGTGTCTATACGAGTGACGACGTCCTCGGATGCGAGATCGGAGGAGCGGTCAAGAACGTCCTCGCCATCGCATCGGGGGTCGCGGACGCCCTCGGTTACGGTTGGAACAGTCGCGCCGCTCTCATCACCCGCGGACTGGCCGAGTTGGCCCGCCTGGGCGTCGCTCTGGGTGGGGATCCTCTGACCTTCCTCGGCCTGGCCGGCAACGGAGACTTGATTGCCACCTGCGCCAGCCCTGACAGCCGCAACCACCGCGTCGGCGTAGCGCTCGGGCAATCCCAGACGCTCAGCGACATCCTGGCCGGTATGACCATGGTTCCCGAGGGGGTCGATTCCACCCCGGCCGTGCTGGCTATGGCCCGCAAAGCAGGGGTGGAGATGCCTGTGGCGGAGCAGGTAGGCGCCATGTTGGCCGGAAAGCGGACGCCCGATGCCGCCGTGGAGGCACTCATGGGGCGCCGACTTACCTCGGAACTCCATGACCTCGGCGCCGCCCGACCCTGACGGTCGGCCTTTCGGCGCCCGGGGTCACCTCTTCGTTGTGTGAGCCGGCACCTTCCACCGTGACCCGTCCTACTTCGACGAGCCAGCCGTACCCTTCACATCGTTCAACCCATCCCTGGTCGCCTTGACGATCTTCTCTGCGAGCTGGTTCGAAGTGCCGACCAACTGTTCGGTCATCTTGAATGCCGAGTCGATGATCTTGCGCCGTGGCCCGTCCGAGCCCAAGTCCGGAAATGCGCCGTTGACGGTGTCGACAAATCTCTGCACCGACTCGAGTGCCGACTTCTCGGCATCACGCACCGACTCGATGATCCGGTTCGTGCTGTCCGTGGTTGGGTCTTGCTATGTCGTGGTCATGATGCCACCTTTCCTCTGAGCGCCCCTCGTCTCCACCCAAACCACACTGACAGTGGTCCTCCGTCCGGAACAGGGTCCTTCGTCCCAAGTGCGGGTCGGCTGACTTCAGTCGGGATCAGCCGAATGCGGTGACCGCGATGCCTGTCCCGGCGCCCGGGACCTTCGCCTCTTCACAGCACACCCGATGCGTCCTTGGATAGAGGTGATCGAGGGTCCGGGAGAACCCTCGGGAAGGTAGGCGCGGGAGGAGATGGCTCCATGGGCGCTCCGGTTGGTCCGCGTCGGTGTCGCAGGCATCGGGGTCCCGGGGGCAATGGGTGACAGGAGATGTGTGAGCCGATGACTGATCGAAGCGAGCGGACGGTACTGACCACGGGAGCCAACTCCGGCATCGGCCTGGCCACCGTCGTGCACTTGGCCGAGCTCGGCTTCCACTCGGTGGGCTCGGTCCGTTCGGATGCCAAAGCGGCCCAGGTGGCGGAGGCCGCCGCCAGTGCCGGAGTCTCGGTCGACACCGTGCTCTTGGACGTGACCGGCGCTCGGCGCTGCGCCGCCGTCATCGAGGAGCTACGCCCTTGGGGGGTCGTCAACAGTGCAGGGTTCCCGGGCGTCGGCGCTATCGAGGACGTCACCGACAGCGAGGCGCGTCGCCAGCTGGAGACGATGGTCATCGCCCCCATGCGATTGGCCCGGTTGGCGTTGCCTCTTATGCGGGCCGCAGGTCAGGGGCGCATTGTGAACATCACCTCCATCTACGGGCTGACCACCACACCGTTCAGCGGGTGGTACCAGGCGTCCAAGCACGCACTTGAGGCTGCCTCCGACGCATTGCGGCTCGAGGTCGCCCGTGACGGTGTAGTGGTGGTGATGATCGAGCCGGGCGGCATCAAAACGGGGATCTGGGGAGCGTTCGAAGATGACGTCGTCCGCCATGCCGGGTCGAACTACGAGGCCGGCTACCAGCGGCTCCGCACCTTGCTCAAGGGGTTCACCCTCTTCATGGGTGAGCCCGAAGGCGTAGCCAAAGCCGTCGGCAAGGCCCTCACCGTCCGTTCGCCACGAGCCCGCTACCTCGTCGGCCATGACGCGCAGGTCATCGCCGCGACCCAACCCCTGATCCCCACCGAGCTCCGCGATCGCATCACCCGTGTGGTCACTGGTCTCTGAAGCGGCAGAGACGACGATCCTGTCGCTGTTGACCAAGGCGCCCACGATCTAGCCGGCGTCCTTTCCGGCCGGGCCCGGATCTCGCCGTGGTGGTGGATCGGTCGTGAAGCCCAATCGGGGCGGAGCGCCCAGGGACTGACCCGGGTGGCACCCGAGGTGGAGGCGTGCCATGGTGAACCCGGTTCGACCCGGGGGGATGTCGCAGACATGGAACGTTCGATGGAACGGGAGCTGACGGAGTCGGTCGATCTGGCTGCTGGCGACGGACGGACCCTCAATCCTGCGGCCCGCGGCTGGTCGCGGCACCCCCTGCACCGGGCAAACCTCCGCGGCGGCTCGGGACGGACCAAGCGCTGGGACTACTGGGCCATCCTGGCCGGGGACCTGGTCATCTCGAGCGTGTATGCGGACGTCGACTACGTCGGGCTTGCCGACGTGTGGTGGGCCGACCTCGCCGCGGGCCGAACCGGTGGTCGTGGGATTGTGGCGCCCTTGGGGCGGGGGATCAGCCTTCCCGACATCCCCTCCACTGTGCCCTTGCGCTTCTCCGGCCGGCATTTGCAGCTCGACATCAGTGACGATGCGGACGGCACGACCCGTCTCCGGTGTCGCTGGGACGAGCGCGAGGGCACGCCCGCCAGCCTGGACGCCGCCATCTCGTTGCCTCCGGGTCACGAGTCGCTCAACGTGGTGATCCCGTGGAGTGACCGACGATTCCAGTTCACTTCCAAGCACCAGGCCCGCCCTGCCACGGGCGAGCTGGTGGTCGGCGATGCCGTCCGATCCTTCGGTCAGACCGACCCGAAGACCGGGGCGGAGGCATGGGGTGTCCTCGACGTCGGCCGCGGTCGTTGGCCCTACCGCACGCGCTGGAACTGGGGCGGCGGTGCGGGAAGGATCACCGACGGCCGGGTGGTCGGCATCCAGATCGGGGGCCGTGGACGCAAGGCACCGGCGCCACCGAAAACGGGATCATCGTTGACGGTGTGCTCCACAAGATCGGCACCGAACTCCGCTGGGAGTACTGCTGGGATGAGCCCATGCACCTCTGGCGAGTCGAGGATCTGGGTGGTCGGCTCCGGATCGAACTGCAGCCGCGCTTCGACAAGCATTCCAAGATCGAGGCGGGGATCATGGGCACCGAGACCCACCAGGTCTTCGGTCGGTGGTCGGGGACCTTGGTCACCGACGGAGGTGAATCGATCGAATTCAGCGCCATGCAGGGCTTCGCCGAGGAGTCCCGTTCGCGCTGGTAAGGACCGCCCGCTCGCCGAACCACCCGCAGAACCGCCGAGACCAACTCTGAGCATCGGACCCCGTCCCATGCTCGAATCCGCCTCGTCGGCAGGGTCTCAAACTCCCCTAGTCATCGGCCCAGAACTCGTCGAACTGGTAGGTGTCGAACTGGTAGACGGTCACCTCGGTGATCTTTTGATGATGGATCTCGAAGTCGACCGCGACGATCACGTCCAGAGCCTTGCCACTTCGCATCGCCGTCTCGCGTTGCAGAACCACCGCTCGCTCCGGCTCACTCAGCACATCGAGTACCTCGACCTTGAACGTCCCACTGCTGCGTACCTTGAGCAGCCCCAAGAACCCGAGGACCTCCTCGGGGCCTTTGTAGTCCCCCGCCATGCCGCTGCGGCCGGGCTCATGCCAAACGACCTCATCCGCCATCACCACCTTGAGCAGGTCGAGGTCCCCCGTCTCGAAGTCCGCGTACGCCCGTCGGACGATCGAATCGTAGACATCCTCTGCCATTGCCCTTCCCTCCTCACCCCTCCTCTTCTCGACTATGGACCCCGTGGTGGCCGGTGCCAAGAGGAGAAGGTCCCTCTCCGGCCCGGTGGAGCTCCGCCTGATCACGGTAGATGGGCCGAAGGCGGTGGCATGGGGCCTTCGAGCCCACTGTTCGTTGTCGTCCGGGGCACGGGGGTGCACGAATCGGGCCGTGGCCGATCGGTATGCTGTCAGTCGTCGGGTCGGCGTTAGCCTGCCGGTCGGAGGGGGAATCCGGTCCGTGGTCCAGCTTGGTGACATAGAGGTTGCAGCACGCCCCTTGGCCGCATTCCGCCCGCTCATCGGCGACGAGCGCCATGCGTGGCTCGAAGCAGCGGCCACCCGGACCCGCACCCTGCTCGACGGCACCGTCGTCTGGAACGTCAGCTCGACGTCCTCGGGAGGGGGCGTGGCGGAGATGCTCCACGTACTCGTCGGCTACATCCGCGGCACGGGGATCGATACCCGGTGGGTGGTGATTGAAGGGGATCTGCCGTTCTTCGTGATCACCAAACGGATCCACAATCGTCTCCATGGAATTCCGGGCGATGAGGGAGCTCTCGGACGCGCGGAGGCCAAGTACTACGCAGACGTGACCGCCGCCAACGCGGCAGTCCTGTGCGGGCGGCTGCGGCCCGGCGACGTCGTCCTACTGCATGATCCGCAGACCGCCGGCCTGGCGCCGTTGCTCCGTGATGCAGGGGCACGGGTGATCTGGCGATCCCATATCGGCTCGGACACGGTCAATTCGTGGACCGAGGAAGCATGGGGGCTGCTCCGTCCTTATCTCGCCTCCTGTGATGCATTCGTGTTCTCCCGGCGGGCCTACGTTCCGACCTGGGTGCCGCCCGTGCGGGTCTCGATCATTCCGCCCTCCATCGACCCGTTCTCCGCGAAGAACCAGGCTATCCCGGACGAGGACTTGCCCGCCTTCCTCGCCCGGATCGGACTGACGTCGGGGCCGACTGACCGACCGGCCACGTTCCGGCGCGGCGACGGCACGCCGGGCGAGGTGGTTCGTCCCGCGACGATCGTCTCGGAGGACGGCTATTCCGAGGCGCTCGGCAACCTGGTGGTGCAGGTCTCGAGGTGGGACCGCCTGAAGGACATGCACGGCGTGATGGCCGGCTTCGCCTCACACGTCGTGGGCCGGGTCGATGCCCAGCTCGCCCTCGTCGGCCCGTCCCCTGAGGGAGAGATGGACGATCCCGAGGGTGCTGCGGTGTTGGCGGAGTGCGTCGCCGGCTGGGCAGGCCTCCCCGCCGCCGCCCGCCGCCGCATTCGGATCGTGACCCTCCCGATGGACGATGTCGAGGAGAACGCAGCCATGGTCAACGCGTTGCAGCGCTCGGCCACGGCCATCGTCCAGAAGAGCCTCGCCGAGGGGTTCGGCCTCACCGTGGCCGAGGGCATGTGGAAGGGCAAGCCCGTGGTTGCCTCACGCGTCGGCGGCATCATCGACCAGGTAGTCCCCGACACCGGAATCCTCCTCGACGACGCCACCGACCTCGAGGCCTTTGGCGACGCGCTCGTTGCGTTGCTCGAGCGGCCCGACGAGGTGGTCAGGCTGGGCGCCAACGCACGGCGCCACGTGCTCGAAGGGTTCGTCGGCGACCGTCACCTCCTCCAGTACGCGGCGCTCATCGAGCGTCTGTTCACCGCGTGAGCAGTGTTGCGTGGTGATTTGGCGGAGAGGTCCGTGGCGCGGGCCGACCTACGCCCGGCGGCACATCTGCCGCGATGGCGCCAGCTTCCGGCAGCTCGACACCATCGGTGCGGCCGCGGAGACCGTCCCCACCGGCACCGCTACCGGTGGGGGACCAACGATGTGAGGGTCATCACGCCGTTCTGCGTGTACGTGGAGGTGCCGAAGGGCGTCGATGCGGTGACCCGGAGGTCCTGTTGCAGCCGGAGCGGCAGGCCGGTGCGTACGTCGACCCACACCTCGGCCCGTTCGGTGCCGGTCTGGGCACCGGTGTCGGTCCGGGCCCTCCGAAAGTGCGCGGCCCGTACCCGCACACCGCCCACCGACATGGTGGCGGTGCCGATCAGCCGGTAGGGGCCGGCGCTCACGGTCCTGCCCTTGGCCGAGGTGTTGGTGCCGGTGCAGCTCGACCGCCAGGTCCGGCCCGGGGAGCCGTTCGCCGGAAGGGCCATGGAGCCCGCCGCACAGGTGAACGAAGTCAGGTTGGTGAACTGCAGCGGCCCGACCGGCCACAGTTGCCACGACTGACCACCCATCTCCCAGAGGTCGGCTCCGTGGAGGCAGTACCGCCAGGTCTGCCAGTGGTGGGTGCTGTAGTCGATGCGGAGGACCCAGCAGTCGAGGCCCTGCAGGGTGACGGTGCCCGGGATGGTGGGCCCTTCGGCCTGGGACAGCGGCGGCAGCGAGAGCTGCTCGGTCCCCGTGCCGGTGTATGCGTAGACCCCCGGCGTCGGCCGGCCTGCACCGGGCGCCCCGCCGCCCCCCGAGCCCAACCGGGTCTCCGCCTGGCGCAACGTGACCTGTCGGGCGTGGCTCGCGGTCAGCCAACCGACCACCCCTGCCACCCCGACGAGCACGACCAGGGCGCCGACGATCCACGGCCAGCGACGTCGGGATCGACCGTCCGTCCGTGCCCGTCCCATCAGCCGGCCGGCGCCCGTGCCAGTCCATCGGGGAGAGTCCCCTGGCTGCAGCGGCTCAGCCACCCGACCACCAGGACGGATCCCGTTCCCCACGAGCGCCAATCGACCATGCCACCGGACCTCCTGTCTGCAGCCGCCCGGTGTGAGCCCACGCCCGCCAGGACGGCCGGTCCCAGCAGCAATCATGCCGCGCGCTCCTCACCTCTGTCAGAGGCGAAGGTCATCAACGCGCCGACATTCCCGCCCCGGTCGCCGGCCGCGCCCACGACCAAATTGGCCTTCAGTTCCCGCCGTACCGGCCGATGCAGTAGCAAGGAGATGGTATGAACGAGCCGTGATGAGGATCAAGCCGAACGCCACGCCCCCACCCGGTCCCCGGTCGTTGGCTCGCGCCGCCGCTGTGTTGGTGGCCCTGGTGCTGGGCGTGACGGCCGGCGTGGTCTCCCTCACGGTCGGGCCGGCTGCGCCGGCCGGGGCAGCAACGCCGGGCTCCACGTGTCCCGTGGCCCCCGCGTCCCACCGCTTCCTCGGCGTCGTCTACCCCCGGGCACCGGGTGGGGGAACGGTGCATCCCTGTGCACGGTCCGGACTCCTCTCCCCCAGGGTCGGGGCCTCGGCGAGTGCCGGATACGACGGTGGGAGCCCACCGCTCGTCTACCAGGGCGGGCCGGTCATGGGCACCACCGGCACCACCGGGAAGAACACCGTCCACACCATCTTCTGGGCCCCGTCCGGCTACAGCTTCCCGGCCGGCTATGCGACCACCGTCGACACCTTCCTCACGGACGTGGCCGCCGACAGCGGCAAGCCGACCAACGTCTACGCCACCGATGCCCAGTACGCCCAGCTGGTGTCCGGGGTCACCTCGCACATCCACTACGACGTCCACTACGGGGGCACCCTGAACGACTCCGATGCCTTCCCGACGGTGGGTGGGTGCA
>JADGOF010000331.1 GCA_017883105.1 Acidimicrobiales bacterium | reverse complement strand
TGAGATCGGTCTTGGTAAGGGGCACTGTCTCTCCTTCTTCGTCTTTCGGAAGCCCTAACAATGCACGATGTGGCGGGCCGATGTGCGGATTTGACCCACGATCAGCCTGGAATTGGCGCATTTACCGACGAGAAGGCCGGAATTTCGAACTCGGCGAGGGCTGCCGGGGGCACCCGGCCCGGTGTGGAATGGCGGGGTCGACGGGGGAACTGAGAGGCTGGGACGCCGATGCACCCACCCCGTCAACTCGCAGTGACCGAACATGTCCCGCCTTCGGGCTCACCCGACTCCCCCCTTCTCGTGCTGGTCCATGGATCGCTCGATCGGTCCGGAAGCTTCGCCCGGGTACTACGCCGACTCGGTGACCTTCCTACCGTCGTCTACGACCGCCGGGGCTACCACAAATCCCGCAACGCCCTTCCCCTCAACACCACCCTCGACGGACAGATCGATGATCTGTTGACGGTGATCAACGGACGTCCGTCGGTGGTGATCGGGCATAGCTATGGCGGCGACATCGCGTTGGGAGCGGCGCTGAGGGACGGTGGGTCACCCTCGATCCTGTCGGTCGCCGCCTACGAGCCCCCTCTGCCCTGGTTGGGTACCTGGTCGAGACGCCCGACCACCTCCTCGGCCGGCACACGACGGTCCATCCTCGCCGATCCCGACGACCCGGACGAGTCCGGAGACGCAGCGGAACACTTCTTCCGGCGAATGGTCGGGGATGCCGCCTGGGATCGCCTGCCCGGCCCGGCAAAGGCGGCTCGCCGGGCAGATGGCCCGGCCCTGGCTGCCGAGCTGCATGCCATCCGGCTGACCGAGGCGCCGTTCGACGTGTCCGGGCTGCGCATCCCCGCGGCCTACGGACGGGGTGGCGACTCCCTCCCCAATCATCGGGACGCTGTGTCGTGGTTGGTGGCACACACGCCGGACGCCGCACTGGTCGAGATCCCCGGAGCGCAGCACGGAGCCCACCTCACCCATCCCGGTGCGTTCGCCGACATGGCCCGCCTCGCCGTGGCCCGTATAGGACGAACGGCGGTGACCAACCCATGAACATCCTCCTCACCGGCTCGTCCGGACTGATCGGAACCGCCCTCACCGACCGGTTGGTGGCCGATGGCCATCGGGTCACCCGGCTCGTTCGCACTTCCGGGCCCACCGGCCGGGCCCTCCCGAAGGCGACCACCGATGTGGCCTGGGACCCCGGTCGGGGAACAGTGGACCGGGACGGCCTCGAACAGGTCGGCCCCCTTGATGGCGTCGTCCACCTGGCCGGAGCCGGCATCGGCGACAAGCGTTGGTCACCGGCCCGCAAACAGATCATCCTCGAGAGTCGGACCGGTCCGACCCGGTTATTGGTCGAGACACTGCTCGGGCTGTCGGCGCCGCCACCGGCGGTGATCAGCGCCTCTGCCGTCGGTTACTACGGCGACCGGGGGGACGAGGAGCTCACCGAGGAGTCGTCCAACGGGACCGGGTTTCTGGCCGAGGTGTGCCAGGCCTGGGAGCTGGCGGCCCATCCAGCCGCCGATGCCGGGTTGCGGACGGTGCTCCTTCGCACTGGCATCGTCCTCAGTGCCCACGGAGGTGCACTCGGTAAGCAACTTCCCCTGTTCCGTCTGGGGCTGGGCGGACGCATGGGCAGCGGGATCCAGTACCGGAGTTGGATCACCCTTGAGGACGAGGTCTCGGCCATCCTCCACTGTCTCGAGGACAGCGGCCTGTCGGGGCCGGTCAACGCCACCGCCCCCTTCCCGGCCACCGACGCCGAGTTGGCCAAGGCGTTGGGCGCGGCCCTCCACCGGCCGACCATGCTGGCCGTGCCGGCCGCCGCGCTCCGCTTGGCGCTGGGATCGGAGATGGCACACGAACTGTTGCTCACCGGCCAGCGGGTGCTCCCTGCCGCCCTACTGGCCCGAGGGTTCACCTTCGCCCACACCGACCTGGCCGACGCCGCACGGTCGGTACTCGCCCCGAACACCTGAGCCGGACCTCAGGCGGACGCCGTGTTCCGCGTGCCCTTGGGCTGGCGGCCCAGCTTGTCACCGGTCGATGCGTCGTCCTTGGTCCCGGTCACCAGCGGAGACCGGGACAGCAGGATCACCCCGGCGATGACCACGGCCATAGCCACCAGCTCGACAGGGAGTCGCCATCCGGCCACGTGGAGCCGGTCGTGGAACAGCCAGATCCCGATCACCACGCTGACCAGAGGATCGACGATGGTCAAGGTGGCCTGGGACGCGGTGATCGGGCCGGCATGGAACGAGCTCTGGATGAGGAACAGGCCGATCAGTCCGGCCGCCACCAACGCGTAGGGATCCCAGTTGGTGAAGACATGGCCCCAGCCCTCGGTCACCAGCGTGGTGAACTGCTTGGTCAGCGCGGCCGACAGCGCGAACATCATCGCGCCCGCCGCCCCGAACATCGAGGCCCGGAACCACCGGGGACCGGTGAAGCCGAGGGCCGAGGCCAGAACGACCGCGATGCCGACCGCCACGAAGGCCTCTGTCCAACTGCGGACGGAGGGGGCGATCGTCCCCCCACCCGGTGCAGCGATGACCAGAAAGGCGGCAAGACCGCCCGCGGCGCTCGCGGCGCCCACCCACTCCCTCCAGGTCAGGTGGTAGCGGAACCACACCCCGAGGATCAGCACCAAGAAGAGCAGCTCGGTGGTCACGATGGGCTGCACCGAGCTCAGTTGGCCGAATCGGAGCGCCACCGCCTGCAACAGGAAGCCGGCGCCGATCAACGCCAGTCCGGCGAACCAGATCACATGGCGGAACGCCTCGCGGATGAGACTGAAGCTCATCGTCGAATCGCCGGGCGCGTTCTGCACGCCGATGCGTTGGAAGATGGCGCTCAATGCGTTAGCGAAGGCGGCCAGCACGGCCAGGGCGAACGCCATCAGCGTTCCCGAGCGGGTGGTGCAGCTTCGACCGAAGGAGACGTCACACGAATGGTCTAGTGCAGCGGCCCCCTTGATCGGACCCACCGACCCGGCCTCGGCACCGGATCGGCGACCCGGGCAGGCCACGGTTACGCTGTCCACGCCCCGAGGCAGCTGGGCACCGATCGCAAGGGGATTCCCACCATGACCAACGCGTCCACGGCGAGTGACGACCAGGTGACACCTTCCGAGGAAGCAGCGGAGGTGAGCGCCGAACGGTTCGAATCGGACGCTCGCTCCTTCTTCGACGCCAATGCCGAGAAGCGTCCCGAGGAGACCTTCGTCTGGGGCCAGGGGTCGGACAACGTCAGCCTCTTCCCGGAGCTCACGCCCGAACAGGAGGCGGCGAACCTGGCCGCAGCCCGGGGGTGGGCGCTGCGGGTCTTCGAAGCCGGATTCGGTTGGATCACCGGTCCGCCGGCCTATGGCGGACGCGGTCTGCCCCGCGAGTACCAGCGCATCTACAACGAGGTGGCGTCCGACTACAGGACACCTTCCATGTCGGCCTACGGCATCGGGCTGGGCATGGTGGCACCGACAATCCTCGCCCACGCCACCGAGGAGGTGAAGCAGGCGTACCTGGTCAAGATGTACCGGGGTGACATCGTCGGCTGCCAGTTGTTCAGTGAGCCGGCCGCCGGCTCCGACCTGGCCTCGCTCCAGACCAAGGCGGTGCTCGACGGCGACGAATGGATCATCAACGGGC
>JADGOF010000330.1 GCA_017883105.1 Acidimicrobiales bacterium | reverse complement strand
CTTCGATCTCCCGGGTGTAGCCGAACTCCTGGGACATGGTGAGGGCCACCGACTGCACCCCTTGGAAGAGGATCGAGATTCCCACCACCCCTGGGACCAACACGGTGGCGAAGGCCGACTGGGCGGCCGGGCCACTCCCCTCGCCGACCGTCTGGCCGATCTTCGGGAAGACGTAGAGAAAGACGAAGCAGAGGAGGAACGGCTGCACCAGCACCCTGATGACGAATTCGAACACGTGCTTGCGGAGCACGACCAGGTCACGCAGGATCAGGGCCCACAACGCGGCCCCACCCGCCCCCAGGGCGGAGCGGGTGGGGCCGGATGCCACCGTCGTGTGCAGCCCGCCGACGTCGAACCCGGTCATCCCTCTCGTAGCTCCTTGCCGGTCAAGTTGATGAAGACGTTCTCGAGGGTGGGTTCGGTGACCGACAGATCGAGCACGGGGAATCCTGCTCCTTCGGCCACGCTGACCACCGTGGGAAGCAGGCGGTCCTTCCCCTTGACGTGGAGCTCGACGCCCCCGTCGAGCGGGCGGGTTCGGGTCACCCCGGGTACGCTGGCGGTCAACACCCGGGCCAGCTCGTCGTGGTCTCCGCTCGCCGTCACGGTCACGATGGTGTCGGCGTCGACCTCCTGCTTCAGCACCATCGGAGTGTCGAGGGCAAGGATCTTCCCCATGTCCATGATGGCCACCCGGCCACACAGCTGGTCGGCCTCCTCCATGTAGTGGGTGGTGAGCAGGATGGTCTGTCCCTCTCCGTTCAGCTCACGGAGCGTGCCCCACAACGCCAGGCGGCTCTGTGGGTCGAGGCCGGCGGTCGGCTCGTCCAGGAACAGCACGGCCGGCCGGTGGAAGATGGCACGGGCCACCATCAGACGTTGGGCCATGCCACCGGACAAGGCGTACACCGAAGCATCGGCCCACTTGTCGAGCTGGAACTGGCGGAGCAGCTCTCCGGTCGTGCGGTGCGAGTCCCGGGCCGAATAGCCGAACAGGCGGCCGTGGAAGTAGAGGTTCTCCTGGACGGTCAGCTGCCGGTCCAACGTGTTCTGCTGGCTGACGATCCCGATGATCTGCTTGACCAGGGCCGGATGGGCCACCACGTCGATACCGCCGACGAACGCCCGGCCGGAAGAAGGGATCACCCGGGTGGTGAGCATCCCGGCCGTGGTGGTCTTCCCCGCCCCGTTGGGGCCGAGTAGCCCGAAGATCTCCCCTCGTTCGACCACCAGGTCCAGTCCGTCCACCGCGCGGAGGTCCGATCCGGCATAGACCTTGGTCAGGCCGACGGTCCGGATGATGGACCGGTCGGTGTCCCCGCCGTCGGTCAGGGGTGTCGTCATCGCGGAAGTCACGGCATCCTCCACGGCACAACGGTCATCCCCGCGACCGTGCAGACGGCACGGACTACTTGGGCGGCATCCGAATGCCGCCGTCCAGTCGGATGACCTCGGCGTTGAGGTAGCTGTTCTTCGCAATGTGAGCCACCAGTTCGCCGAACTCGGCCGGATCGCCCAAGCGCTTGGGGAAGTTCACCGATTGGGCCAGCGCGTCACGGGCCTCGTCGGGCAGCATGGCCAAGAGCGGCGTGTCGAAGAGGCCGGGGGCGATGGCCAGCACCCGGATGCCGACCACGGCCAGGTCGCGGGCGGCAGGCAGGGTCATCCCGACAATGGCGCCCTTCGAGGCGGAGTAGGCCAACTGGCCGATCTGACCGTCGAAGGCGGCAACTGACGCCGTGTTCACGATGACACCGCGCTCGCCGTTGGCCTGCGGCTCGATGGTGGCCATGGCCGAGGCCGCCCTCGTCATCACGTTAAACGTGCCGATCACGTTCAAGGTCTGGATGAACTGGAACATGCCGAGCTCATGCGGCGAACCGTCACGGTTGATGACCCTTCCCACCCAGCCGGTCCCGGCGCAGTTGACCACGATGCGCAGATTGCCACCGTCGGCCGCCTGGTCGACCGCCTTCTGGCAGTCGTCGGGATCGGTCACGTCGCCGGCGATGAAGTTGGCATTGGCGCCGATCTCGGCGACCACTTCCTTGGCCCGCGCTTCGTTGCGGTCGAACACCGTGACCCGCACCCCGTCCGTGGCCAGCTTGCGGGCGGTGGCCTCTCCGAGGCCCGAGGCGCCACCGGTGATGATTGCTGAACTTCCGTTGATCTCCATGCCAGCAGGTTACGGGAGGGAGCGGCCGGAGCCAACACCGCCCCGGGCGCGCCGCCGGTCCAGCCGGTGGGGCTACAAGCTTCCCTCGCGGACCTGGCGGGCGGCGGCATCGGTGGCCAGCAGATCTACCCGGTCGTTCATCCGGTCCCCCGAGTGCCCTTTCACCCAACCGAAGGTCACCGGACGCGAAGGATTGAGGGCCAGGGCGAACAATTCCTCCCACAGGTCACGGTTGGCCACCGGCTTCCCTTGGGAGTTCTTCCATCCCCTCCGTTGCCAGCCCGTCCACCACTGCTGCTTGAAGCAGTTGACCACGTAGGTCGAATCGCTCACTACATGGGTCGGTCCGGACAGTGCGCAGAGTGCCTGGATCACCGCCATCACCTCCATCCGCTGGTTGGTGGTGTGGGCTTCCCCTCCGCAGTCGGACGGACCGCCGTCCACCGCCCATGCCCAACCCCCGGGTCCGGGGTTGCCGAGGCACGAGCCGTCGGTGTACACGACGGTCATCTGGCCATCATCGGTCGGAGCAAAACTCATTGGGACAGCATGCCCGCTGGGGCGGGGTGTGCGGGACGCGTGGGGCCGGCTGACTACCGCTCGGTGTCCAACCGGTGAAAGCATGGGGTACGTGCTCTTCGACGGCGTAAGCCACCAGCTTCCCGATGTAGACCCGGAGGAGACGTCGGAGTGGCTGGACGCATTTGACGATGTGGTCGACGCCAACGGTCGCACCCGGGCCCGGTACCTCCTCATGCGGCTGCTGGAACGGGCCAACCAGACCCATGTCGGCTTTCCGGCAACCGTGTCCACCCCGTACGTCAACACCATCCCGACCGACGAGGAACCCGAGTTCCCCGGGGACGAGTTGCTCGAGCGGCGGATCAGGGCATTCATCCGTTGGAACGCCGCGGTGATGGTAGTGCGGGCCAACATCCGCTCCGAGTCGATCGGCGGCCACCTCTCCACCTACGCCAGTTCGGCCTCCCTCTACGAGGTCGGGTTCAACCACTTCTTCCGGGGTAAGGACGACGGCCGTCCGGGGGACCAGGTTTATTTCCAGGGACATGCGTCGCCGGGCATCTATGCCCGGGCCTTCGTCGAAGGCCGGTTGTCCGAGGCTCAACTGGACAACTTCCGATTCGAGGTGGGTGTCGACGGGCTCTCCTCCTATCCGCACCCGAGGTTGATGCCCGACTTCTGGGAGTACCCGACGGTGTCGATGGGATTGGGTCCGCTCAATGCCATCTCCCAGGCCCACATGAGCCGCTACCTGCACGCCCGGGGCATCGCCGACACCTCGGCCAGCCGGGTCTGGGGGTTCGTAGGCGACGGGGAGTTCGACGAGCCCGAGACCATCGGAGCACTGGGCATGGCCGGACGCGAGCACCTCGACAACCTGACCTTCGTGGTGAACTGCAACCTGCAGAGGCTCGACGGCCCGGTGCGCGGCAACGGCAAGGTGATCCAGGAGTTCGAGGC
>JADGOF010000329.1 GCA_017883105.1 Acidimicrobiales bacterium | reverse complement strand
GAGTCAGCTTGGGGAGGTTCACCCTCCGAGCGATGCCGAGGCGTTCAAGATGGTCGGCCACCGTGCGGCGGTGGACACCGAACTCCCGAGCGAGGTCGTTCAACGAACGGCCGTGCTGGTACTCGTCAGCTACGGCTGCAACTTCAGAAGGAGTCAGTCGACGCTGGACTGGCATCGTTGGACGTCGCGCAGCACCACCTGCGGCGGGGGAGTGGGGTCGCTCGACGTCTGCACGGAGCGCCTTGGAGCCGGGGTTTGAATGCTGTCCCCTATTGTTCCGATCGCCGGCACCCGGGCGATTTGAGGGCCATTTTGCGGTCTTCTGCGGCTTCCTGCCAGACGCTGGTTCAGCAAGGAACCCCTGTTCACAAGCCTTTTCTAGCGTGCCAGGTGGGTTTGAAAGCCGTCCCCAAAGGTCCACGGGTGTTGTCAAAATTGCAACATGTCCCCTGGTCAGAAGTGGGTTTGAAAAAGAACCCGAAGGTGTTTTCGCCTAGGTGGAATGCGATCAAGACCTTTGGCCGCGCTCGCGATCGTTGACTGCCCCCGACCATAGGAGTCACTGCATCTGGTCAAATAGCGGCATTCTTGCGCTTTCGCCGCCACAGGTACACACCCACGGCCACGACCACAGCGACAACAACCGCGACACCCGACCAGTTCACTTCGGTACGGGCAGAATGAGAATGTGGTGGACACTTGCACGCTGCCAACGTAGGTCTTGTACTCAACTTTGCGCTATCCCCGTCGCCCGTAGTGCGCCACCTTTGTAACCATCACTGGCGGGCAGCCAGCTCGTTGGCCCAAGCCCTGTCCCGCTGCCTGCGGCGTCGCACTACCCACGCCGGCAGAGCCCCGAGGGCCGCGAATCCGATGAAGCCGATCGCGAGGCCCAGCTTGTCCGAGCCCGGAACCAACACGCCAATGATGAGGACGAGGGCCACCGACCACGCCGAGATCGCACAGAAAATCAGCACCGGATTCCCCAGTGTGTGCAGCGAGTGGCCAACGGTGGCGAACCAGGGTTGATCCTGCTGGGCAGCTGTTCGCCTGCGACGACCTCCTGACTCGGCTGGCCCAGAAGTAGTCGCATTCCGCGGCTTGCCAGCGAAGAACAGAGCGACGGGTGCCCCCACCCGCTCCAGGCGAAGGGCCAATGCCGGGTTCCTTGAGATCACGATGTTGCTGCCAACGGAGAGGACCAGGAAACCGAACCACCCGGCCCCGGTGATGAACAGGAGCGGAAGCAGCAGAAGGAGGATCGCAATCCGCACAATGTTCAGCCCGTACCGCGACAGGTTCTGCCGAGCAAGATGCGCATCAGGGTTGGCCCGGGCGGCCTCGACTAGGACCCGAGTGCCCTCCCGGCCATGTCCTCCGGCGCGGAGGGCGACACCGAGGTTGTTGAGCGCCGCGTAGTTTTCCGGCTCGATCTCCAGTGCTTTCCTGCTGGCCGAGATCGCCGCATCCCAGTTCTTGGCAGCCAGAGCTACGAGGCTGGCCGTCACCCACGAAGCGGCGCTATTCGGAGCCAGCCGCAGCACCTCTTGGACGGCCCGATCAGCCTCGTGGATGCCACCGGTCAGGGGAAGCGCTTGGGCCAGAGCGAGGTGGCTGTTGGGGTCGTGTGGCGCCAACCGGACCGCTTCGCGGGCACCGGCAACCGCCTCGGTGCCGAGCGAGTTTCGCTCACCCTTCGGCAGGGTTCGGGCGAGCGAAGCAAGCGAGATGCTCCGCAGGCGGAATCCCTGGGCTGACTCAGGGGTGAGGAGGATCGACTCATCTGCCATCCGAGCCGCCTCGGCGAACTGGCCCTCTCCGTGCAAGGCCCGGGCCCACGCCCAGTAGGCCCGCGGGTCACCTGGGGCCTGGCGGGCCGCATCCCTTGCTCGATCGGCCGCTGCTCCATACCGCTTGACCCCAGAGAGGGCGTCAGACTCGGCGAGAAGCGCCTCGATGCCATCACCTAGCTCAGGCATGACGGTCGTTCACCGGCCACGACGCTGGCGTAGATAGGTTGCAAGATCGTCGTACTCGCCCGAAGCGTTGGCGTAGCGGACATGGTTCCTGGCTGACTCGAACCACGGTGTGGTGCTCGGCCGGATCGACTTGACCGCCGCGAGCAGCTGCCGGGTGGTGATCGGCTGAACCGTCGAGGTGGCGATGGCTTCAGCCAACCCCAGCTCCGCCGCCTCCTCACAGACCAGCCGGAGATCAGCGCCGGACATCCCCTCAGACTCCCGGGCCAGTGCCTCGAAGTCCACGTCCGCCAGCGGACGATCACGCAAGTGGTAGCGGAGGATCGCGGCCCGGGCGGGGGCGTCGGGGGGAAGGATCAGCATGGTCCGATCGAACCGGCCCGGCCGGCGCAGGGCTGGGTCCACGTCCCAGGGCTGGTTCGTCGCCCCAATGACGAAGATCCCCTCGTTGGAGTTCTCCACCCCATCGAGTTCGACCAGCAGCTGGGCCACCACATTGCGAGCCGCACTCCGTCCCAGATCCATCCGGGAGTGCCCGATCGCATCCATCTCGTCGAAGAAGAGCACGCACGGAGTGCTCCGACGAGCCATCTCGAAGAGCTCGTGCAGCTGCTTCTCGGAGTTGCCGAGCCACATGTCCAGCACGTGGTGGAGGCCCACCGTGGCGAACCGGGCGCCCAGCTCGCCGGCCACCGCTCTGGCCAGGAAGGTCTTCCCGCATCCGGGTGGACCCCACAACAGGAGACCTCCTCGAAGGTGGGCCCCATAGGCGCGTCGCAGCTCAGGATTGCGCAGCGGGGCCAGGAACGACCGCTCCAGGCGCTCCTTGACTTCGACGAGGCCGCCGACGTCAGCGAGGGTGATCTGGTCGGGATACCCCGCATCAGTCAGGACATCCTTGAGCAGTCGGTCCCAGGCGTCTTGCCCGGATTCTTTTCCCTCAGGGGAGGTAACTACCGGCGAACCACCCGCGGCCAGTCCGCCAGGCGCATGCGCAGGCTCCTCGATGACACCATCAACGGAGCTGCCCCTCAGTGAGCTATACAGCCGAGCCCACCCTGGGGCCCGTGGGTCCGTCCAGGAACATGCCCGCCTCCGCCGCGAGGCCCAGTGCCGCGAGTTGGTCGGGCTCCTCCAGAAGAACCGCCTCAGCCTGGGCAAGGGCCTCGTCGGTGCGTCCAATACCGAGAAGCAGTCCACCGAGGTGGATGCGCAGCGCCGAGTTTCCCGGATCCGCTGCCACGGCCGCCTCTATGGCGCTGATCATCCCGGGGTCGGTAGCCACCCCCTTAGCATCGTCCGGGCTGTGACCAGCCTTGAGCTGGGGTGATTCAGTTCAGGTTCCTGCTCACCCCGCCTGTCGGGAGGGAAGGGTGCCCTCTACCGGCACATGGGAGCGTGTGGAAAAGTCGGAATCCCACGGACAAAAGCTGTGTCCGCAGATCCGCCCAGCCCGAATGGCAAGCCAGCTTCGCCTCGCACTGGAACAAGGCGTGGGCTGAGCGAACCTAACCCGGTAGCACCCCGAACCTAGAGACCACCCGTGCGCGTCACGCGGATCGTGTCTGGAGAGCCGTTCCCGACGGGCTCCTGGCCGGCATTACTGAGTTCGTAGGCATTTTCGGGGGTCCGGCGTGACATCGTCCCTGGTCAAGGCATTTCGAGGTCTCGAGAACGCCGAAAAGCGTA
>JADGOF010000328.1 GCA_017883105.1 Acidimicrobiales bacterium | reverse complement strand
GTCGATCCGTTCTCGAACAGCCAGTCGGACAGCAGAATCCGCCCGGTCGACGGGCCGGAGGTGCAAGCCAGCCCGGAGGCCATGGCACCGTATTCGTCGCGGGTGAGAAGGACGTCGTGGAGGGCCTTGCCGAGCAGCCAGGCCATGGGCGGCACGACGGCCCCCGGGACTCGCAGGATCCGGGCTCTGCTCCCGACCGCCCGGCCGATCGATTGCACCAATTCGAGGAAGGTCGGCGCTTCTGGGCCCACGGCATCCAACACGCAGTCCGAAAGCCCAGACCCGTGCTCGACGCACAAGCGCGCCAGGTCGTCGATGTGGATTCCCCTGATCCGGTACTCACCACGACCCCCCACGGCAAAGGCCGGCAGGTGACGAAGCAACCATGCGATGTTGTTGAGAAGGACGCCTTCCCCTCCGAACAGGATCGCCGGTCGCAGGATGGCGTACGACAGCTCGGTCTCGATCAGCGAACGTTCGACGAGGGCCTTCCCCTCGAAGTAGGGATACGGCGAGTCGATGCCCGGGTTGGTGATGCTCACATGCACGACGCGCCGGACCCCTGCGCGTCGTGCCGCCTGAAACAGCGTGTGCGAGTTGATCGCTGCCCGCTCGTGATCGGTGCGGTCGTGGGCGAAACGGACCCAGTAGGTGTTGTAGAGGGTGGAGACACCTTCGAGCGAGCGGGCCAGCTGCGCCGGATCGTCGAAGTCCAGTGGGTGTACGGTAATCGGCGAGTCTGCCGGTGCGTGTTGCGGGTGACCGGTGAGGGTGCGCACCCGTCGACCGTTGGCCTGGAGGGCGGAGGCGATGGCCCTCCCCGAGTAGCTAAATGCCCCGGTGACCATGTCCACCCCGGTGTCGTCGGGCCCGGATCCGCTCGGACCGGCGATACCGCCTGGCCCCTCTCCCGTGCCGGTGGCAAGCGTCGGATCTGATGTGGTTGTCATGGGGCCTCCCGGGGCTCTGTCTCTGCTTCTGTCGGAATCTGTCCCTGTGGGTTCACTTCTCGTGCTGCACCTGCACCTGCCACCCCACTGCCGAGCGCGGCCAACAGGGCGGCCAGTCCCTTGGCGTGGTCGAAGAGGGCCAGGGCCGGCACCCGATCGCCGTCAAGGTGGGTGAGCATCTCCATGCCCAGGTAGAGGGCGACCACGACGAAGGCGAGGTCCCCCGAAGGAACGACCGAACCGATGGGTGAGTCGCCCATGGCGCCCTCGATGGCACCTTGGGCGAACTGCACCCACGGGGCAATGCGAGCGGCCACCTCCGGGCCGAGTCCCGGCGTTGACGAGGCGCCGGCGATCATGGCGACCAGCACGGACACGTAGCCGGCATCGAGGTCTTCCTCGAAGATGGTGGCAGCCACGTCAACCAGCTCAGCCGGCGAATCCACCCGGGACACCGCCTCGCCGTAGTGCTCGAGACGGTCGGCGCTCACCGCATCGAGAGCGGCCAGCAACAGGTTCACCACCGAGCCGAAGTAGTAGAAGACGAGCCCCTGGTTGCAGCCGGCGCGCCCGGCGATCGCCCGAGCGCTGGCCCCGCCGAACCCGTCCACCTTGAGGGTTTCGACGACCGCATCGATCAACAGGCGTCGGCTGTCGGCGGCCCCGTCCGCACCCTCCCGGCGAAGCTTGCTGGCCTTGCCTGACTTCGCCATCCGCTCTCCTCTTGATCGATTGCCTTCATTGATTGCTTTAAGTGATCGCTCAAATCCTGCCCGATCGACGCTCCCCTGTCAACCGGTGCAGTGGAGATCCCCTCCCGGGAGGGTCCAGACTTGCCACCGAACCAATCATGCATGGAGGCCACGGTGACCCTGCGAATTGCATCCGTCAGCATCGATACCCGGGACCCCCTGGCCATGGGGCGGTTCTTGGGCCCACGCCCTCGGCTGGGAGGACCGTATCGACGAAGAGCGCGATGTCTGGGTCGAACCGGGGGCGGACCACCCCGACCGGGGAAGCGTGCGACCCCTGCTCTTCTTGGCGGTTCCCGAGACGAAGTCGGTCAAGAACCGGCTGCATCTGGACCTGGCTCCGGGCGACCAGGCCCGTGAGGTGGAACGGTTGGTCGCCCTGGGGGCGGTCCGCACCGACGTGGGTCAGGACGGCACGGAGGACTGGGTGGTCCTGGCCGACCCGGAGGGAAACGAGTTCTGCGTACTGAGCGCCGATTGACGCTCCGAGTGGCTCAGGGTGAGGGTCGGGGCGACACGACGACCTGGACGATCGACGACGCCAGGGTGGCTCCGCCCAACGCCGTCCTGCCGCAGCCGGACCCCGGAGTCGGGGACGGCGCCGTTACGATCCGGCGGCCTCCGCGGCGGCCTTGGCCTCAGCGGCCTTGCGGTACTCCTCGAGTTGATCGAGCAGGGGCATGCGCTCCTGGCCGACAGTCGAGTCCAACCGCGCCGCGATCGCCTCCGGGGTCCACCGGCCGTCGGCGTAGACGGCCCTGACCTCACGGGGCTGGTTCCACACGGCGATCTTCGGGCCGACCGAGGTGTACACCTGACCGGTCACGTGTTTGGCCCTGTCCGACAGCAGGTAGACGACCAACGGCGCGATGTCCTCGGGATCACCCATTTCGGCCAGTTCCATCGGGACGTTGGCCGACATACGGGTGCGGGCCACCGGGGCGATGGCGTTGGCGGTGACGCCGTACCGGTTCAGTCCAACCGCGGCCGAACGGACCAACGACACGATCCCGCCCTTGGCGGCCGCGTAGTTGGCCTGGGCCACACTGCCGGCGAAAGCGCCGGAGGTAAAGGCGACCAGCGATCCGCCGCCCTCCTGCTTGCGCATAATGGCCGATGCGGCCCGGAACACCGTGAAGTGCCCCTTCAGGTGGGTCTCGATGACCGCATCCCACTCGTCCTCGGACATGTTGAAGAGCATCCGCTCGCGGAGGATGCCGGCCACGGCGACCACGCCGTCGATCCGGCCCCACTTCTCCACACCGGCTCCGATGATCTTCTCGCCTCCGTCGAGGGAGGTCACGCTCTCGGCCACGGCCACCGCCTCGCCGCCGGCGGCCATGATCTCGCCGACCAACGCTTCTGCCACCTCACTGTGGGGGTCCTCGCCGGCCACGGACACGCCGATGTCGGCCACGACCACCTTGGCCCCTTCGGCCGCCGCGGCCAGAGCCACCGCCCGACCGATGCCCCCACCGGCACCGGTGATGGCCACGACCTTGCCTTCTAGGAACTCACTCATTGCCCACAGCCTCTCTGTCTCTCCGTTGCACACTCGGGTGCTTGCTCGATCTTGCTTCAATGTGCTCCGGTGCCCCCAACGCTGCCCCATAGGCGTTCGGTGTGGGGAGCCGGTGGCTTCAGGGCTCACCGGACCACCCCACCAGGGTGCCCGACCCGCCAGACCATGGCCTGGTCGAGCCGTCCGAGAACCACGAGTAGGTTGACCGTATACGAGAACCTGTTCTAGCGTCCCCACCGGGTCAGCGCCACCCCGGTCCGCTCGCACGGAACCACCGGACCACGATGACAACGCGGTCTGGAGCCACGGCCTGCGGACCGGTCACAGATGGCCTGCCGACCCGGACATGCGACACGACATTTTCCACGAGCCTGCATCGACAGGCGTAGGGGGTAACCGAACACCATGGGCGATCTTGGATTCTGGGCATTGGCCCACGAGGACCCGG
>JADGOF010000327.1 GCA_017883105.1 Acidimicrobiales bacterium | reverse complement strand
GAGGCCATGGCCTGCGGCACCCCGGTGCTGGCCTTTCCTGAAGGTGCGGCACCCGAGGTGGTCGACGACGGTCGCACCGGCTTCCTGTGCGAGGACGAAGCGTCCATGGTCGATGCCATCGGCCGGATCGGGGAGTTACAGCGCAGCGACTGCCGGATGGCCGTCGAAGGCTATTTCTCGACCACCCGCATGGTGGCCGAACACGTCGAGCTCTTCGAGTCCATGCTCAGCTGACCGGCGCCCACTTCGAATCGGGAGCGCCTGCAGGCCACTGTTCGGTTCGGGGTCGTGTTCAGCGGCGCCGGAACAATAGGCGAGCGAAGAAGACAATCAACGCGATCACCACGACCGCCTTGATCACGAACCACACCACGCCGGCGATGAAGCCGAGCAGGTGGAATGCCACATACAGAGCGATCAACCCGCCCCCGACGATGAGCACCCCATCGAACACGCTGAGCCTTGAGCGTTCTTCTTCAGCCACCCCACCACGCTAACCGAAGAGGACTGTCGTTCATGCCCACCCGGGGAGGCGCCGGCGAGGCGGCGATTCACCGTGACAACCCCGGCCCGGTGGTACGGTCCGCCCGTGTCCCTGCGTGCTCGAAGGCAAACGCTCATCGAGCGAGCGGACCTGCACGGAGATGCGTTCTGCCAGGCCTATGCCTATGCCGCCGACGAATGGCTGACCAGCCTGTTCAACGACGCCACCAACGGGGACGGGCGGGGGATGGCCCTGGTGGCGGTGGGGGGTTACGGGCGGCACGAACTGTGCCCGTTCAGCGATCTCGACGTCGTCCTGATCCACAAGGGACGCAAGGACATCTCCACCACTGCGGACAAGATCTGGTACCCGGTATGGGACGAGGGAATCGCCCTCGACCACAGCGTGCGACGACCGAACGATGTCCTCGACATGGCATCGGAGGACCTTCGTGTCGCCCTGGGCCTCCTCGATGGGCGTCTGATCTGCGGTGATCGGAAAGTGGCCGATCCGGTCATCGACGGGGCACGGGATCGGTGGGTCAAGCAGAAGCCCCCGTGGCTCGGGGTCCTGGCCGACCTGGTGGACGAGCGACACCAGGCTTACGGAGATGTGGGTTTCCTCCTCGAGCCCGATCTGAAGGAATCCCATGGGGGCCTGCGGGACATTGCCGCACTGACCGCCATGATGCAGGCGGTCCCCGCCTTGGCCGACTACGTGGATACCGTGGCGGTCGAGGGTGCCCGCATCGTCCTCACCGATATCCGGGTCGAGCTGCACCGTCGGGCCGGCCGGGAGCTGAACAAACTGCTCCTGCAGGAGCAGGACCAGGTGGCCGCCGCCCTCAACGAGCCGGATACCGATTCGCTCATGCGGGCCGTGGCCACCGCCGGACGCACCGTGGCCTGGGAGGGGGACGACGCCTGGCGCCGCCGGAGCGCGTGGTCCCGGGCCCAAGGCGCCCGCAGCCTTCGAAGCTCGAGCAAGCGGGGCCGATCGGCATCCGCGGACGCTGTCGACTTCACCGTGCTGCCCGGAGACTCCGGGGTCGGCATCGCCGACGACGAAGTGGTCCTGACCGAATCGGCAGACCTAACCGGGGACCCGTCCCTTTCACTCCGGATGGCCGCGGTGTCCGCGGAGAGGAACTTGCCCATCTCGCGGGATGCCCTCAACCTGCTCGGGCGCAAGGCACCGGCCCCTCCGGTCCCGTGGCCGGGGGAACTGCGGGCCACCCTGGTCCGGGTGCTCGCCACCGGGTCGCCGGCCATCACCGCCCTCGAGGCGCTGGACCGGCGCAAGTTGCTGGAGCGCTACATTCCCGAATGGGCGGCGGTGCGCAACAAGCCCCAACGCAACCCCTACCACCGCTTCACGGTCGACCGACACCTCCTCGAGGCGACCGCCAACGCCGCCACCTTCTCCCGCCAGGTCTCCCGTATCGATCTGCTGTTGGTCGGCACGCTGCTCCATGACATCGGGAAGGGCTTCCCCGGCGATCACACCGACGTCGGGATGATTGTTGCCGCGGAGATCGCCACCCGTATGGGTTTCGCACCGGACGACGTGGCCATCCTGGTGACCATGGTGCGGTTGCATCTCCTGCTCCCAGACACCGCCACCCGCCGCGACCTCGATGATCCGGCCACTGCCGAACGGGTGGCCCACGAGGTGGGGAACCGCGTCACCCTCGAGCTTTTGGCCGGTCTGGTGGAAGCGGACAGTCTGGCCACCGGTCCCTCGGCGTGGGGGTCGTGGAAGGCCGGGCTGGTGGCGGACCTCGTTGAACGGACCGGTCGGCTGCTGGCCGGTGAGCCGGCAGCACCGCCCACCCCGTGGGTCACCGATGAACTGCGGATGATCATGGACACGGTCCGAACCCACGGGATGCCCGCCCTCTCCATCGAGGACCCCATCGTGACCGTTATCGCCCCCGACCGACCGGGCCTCCTCGCCGAGGTGACCGGAGTGTTGGCCCTCCACGGACTCAACGTGCGCTCCGCAGTCGTCGCCGGTGAAAACGGGGTGGCGGTCGAGATGTTCACCGTCGAGCCTTCACGGGGCCGGTGGCCGGTGGCCGCCCTGTTGTCCGACGACCTGGCCGCCATCATGAGCGGAACCCTGGCAATCGAGGATCAGCTCGCCGAGCGGGCGCGCACCTACCGGAACGCAAAGCGGGCCTCGACGCCCCATCTGGTGTCGCTCCAGGTCACCGTGGACAACAACGCCTCGGCCAGCGCCACCGTGGTGGAGGTCCGGGCCGAGGACGTGGTCGGCCAGCTCCATCGCATCACCCGAGCGCTCGTCGACTGCCAACTCGATGTCACCTCGGCAAAGGTGTCCACTTTCGGCTCCGCCGTGGTCGACGCCTTCTACGTGCACGGACCGGACGGGAAGAAGATCACCGATCCGCACCAGGTGGCAGCCCTGGAACGTGCCGTGGAGGAACGGGTCTCCCACCAGGTCCAGGGATGATCGACAGTGCGGCCATCTGCCCCACATTTCTGCTGGTGGGGACCCGGAAGTGTGCCGATGGACTGGTAGAATCTGCCTCCAACCGAGAGAGTCATGCCAGCCAACCACGCACATGCCAAATCGACACGGCCCGGAAGACGGGGCAAGGGATGGCCGGTGGCCATCACTTTGGTCGCAGTGGCCATCGTCGGAGTCGCCATTGCCGCCGTCTCCATGCGCGGAAGCCTGGGCCGGGCGGCAGCCTCTCTCACCACTGCAGGGGCACATGAGGCAGCCGTCTCGGTCAACACGGGACCGCTGACCATCGCTTCTGTCACTCCTACCGACGGAACAACCGGAGTGTCGACCGACGCGACCATCTCGGTCACTTTCTCGGTGCCGCTCGGCGCCCACTCCCCTGCACCGACGCTCGCACCTGCGGTGGCCGGGATCTGGCAGGAGGTGACACCCACCACCTATGCATTTGTTGCCTCCGCCCCTCTGCTCCCTTCATCCACTGAGACGGTGACTGTCCCCGGCGGTGCAGCCGGCGTGGTGAGCGAGGCTGGCAGGACGTTGGCCCAGTCCGCCACGGTGCAGTTCAGCGTGGCGCCCGGCAGTACTCTCCGCTTGCAGCAGATCCTCGCCCAACTCGGCTATCTGCCGGTCAGTTTCACCCCGGCCGGCCCGTTGACCGCACCGCAAGAAGCTGCCCAGGCCCAGGAGGGCTCGTTCAACTGG
>JADGOF010000326.1 GCA_017883105.1 Acidimicrobiales bacterium | reverse complement strand
TAGTCCGAGTCATTGGCGATGCGGACGGCATCGGCGTCATCGTCGTAGGGGATCACCGACAGGACGGGCCCGAAGATCTCCTCCTGGGCGATGCGCATGCTGTTGTCCACGTCGACAAAGACGGTCGGCTCGACGAACCATCCGGTGTCGATCCCCTCGGGGCGCCCGCCGCCGACGGCCACCTTTGCGCCTTCTTCCTGACCGATCTTGATGTAATTCTCCACCCGATCACGTTGGCGCTCGGCCACCAGGGGGCCGACCTCGGTGGCCGGATCGAGGGCGTCACCGACCTTCATGTTGGCCACCAGCTCGACCAGGGCATTGGTCACCTCGGTGTAGCGGTCACGCGGGGCGAGAATGCGGGTCAGCGAGATGCACGCTTCGCCGTTGTTCATGATGGCGTTGGGGAGCATCAAGGGAAGTGACTCGTCGAGGTTCACGTCATCGAGGAGGATGGCGGCCGACTTCCCGCCCAACTCGAGGCTCACCCGCTTGAGGTTGGCTCCGCAAGCGGCGCCGATCTTGCGCCCGGCCGCGGTGGAACCGGTGAAGGACACCTTGTTCACGTCGGGATGGTTGACCAGGTGCTCGCCGACCTCGCGGCCGGCCGGAACCACACTGAGCACGCCCTTGGGCAGGCCGGCCTCGACGAAGATCTCCGCCAACACGTTGGCATCGAGCGGGGTTTCGGGGGCCGGCTTGAATACGACGGTGCTGCCGGAGAGCAGGGCCGGGGCGAGCTTGGCGGCGGCCAGAAAGAGCGGCACGTTCCACGGGGTGATGGCGGCCACCACACCGATCGGCTCCTTGGCCACCAGCACCGGGCCGAGCAGACCGTCCTTCACCGTGTCGAAGGCGAAGGTCGAACCGAGGCCCGCGTAGTAGTCGAGGATCATTGTCGGGGCGAGCACCTGGGCCAGCAGGCCCCACGACACCGGCGATCCCATCTCGTTGGAGATCAGTTCGGACATCCCCTGCATGTCATTGCGGATGGCCTCGGCCACCTTGGTCAGCACGGCGCCGCGCTCGGCCGGCGTCATCCGGGGCCAGGGACCGTGGTCGAAGGCCTCGCGTGCGGCGGCCACCGCACGGTCGACGTCGGCGTTTTGGGCCTCGGGGACCCGGCCGACCAGCTCCTCGGTGGTGGGCGACACCACGTCGAAGACCGAAGAGGACGACGGCTCGACCCACTCTCCCCCGATGAACAAGCGATCGTACGACTTCATGGACCCTCCCTGGATGTGGCTGGATGTGATCTGCTCGGCCGACGATGGCTCCCGCACTGCGTGCACGGGCACCGAGGCCAGACCAAAATCGTAGCTCGGGCGACAACCGGCTGCCCCATCGACCCGATCACGGATACGCTCGGCGCGGCCCATGCACCGATTGGGTGCCGACGAGGGCCGACGGCCCCGACACACAGAGGAGTCACGTGCTCTCCCCCCTTGACGACTATCCGGTCCACCAGATCTCCGAGCCGATGCGATTCGTCGCCACCTCGGATCGCAACTTCTACGACCGCTACTACTTCAACATCCACGGCACGGGCGAGGTGCACGGCACCGACGAGGAACTCTTCGCCGTCATCGGGGTCGGCCAGTATCCGAACCTCAGCGTGGCCGACGCATTCGTTTCCGTGCTGTGGGGCGACGACCACCGGGTTGTCCGCTCCTCCAAGGTGCTCGGCGCCGACCGTATGGACGCATCGGTGGGGCCGATCCGGGTCGAGGTGATCAAGGGCCTGGAGAAGGTGCGGGTCATCGTCGAGCCCAACGAGTGGGGAATCGAGCTCAACGCCGTCTATGACGGGTTCTCCGAGGCCCACCTCGAGGCCCGCCATTTCGATCGCCAGTTCTCACGGGTCACCTTCGACTCCACCCGCTTCGCCCAGCTTGGCTCGTGGACCGGGACCCTCAAGGTCGGCGACCGGGAGGTCGCGCTCTCGCCCGACCGCTGGTGGGGGTGTCGGGACCGCTCGTGGGGGGTGCGCCCGGTGGGTGAGTCCGAGCATCCGGGCATCCGGGCCACCGACACGGCGGGAGGATTCTTCTGGATCTACGCACCCGTCCGCTTCGAGGACCACGCCATGGTCACCATCGTCCAGGAGCGCCCGACCGGCGAGCGCATCATGCAGGACGCTCACCGGGTCTTCCCGGTCGGCTCCGGGCGCGATGCGGAGTGGCTGGGTCGCCCCGAACACCAACTGCGGTTCGCCCCGGGTAGCCGGTCGGTAACCGGTGTCACCCTGTCCTACTTCGGTGCCCACGGCCAGAAGACCACCGAGGTCGAGGTCGAGACCCTGCTTGCCTTCCCAGTCCTGCTGGGCAGCGGCTACGGACTCGAGCCCGACTGGAAACACGGGATGTACCAGGGCGAACTGGTCGTCCAGGGCCAGGAGATCCCGCCGGCCGACCCGACGTATCCCAATTGGGGTCTCACCGAGTACGCTGCCCGCTTCACCTGCGATGGGAAGGTCGGCTACGGCATGTTCGAGTGCGCCGTCATGGGCCCGCACCAGCAGTACGGATTCGAGGGCTGGGACTGAGCGGAGCAGTGCTCAGCTGGACCCGGCGGCAGCTGATCACACCTCCAACCCCGGTCACCCTGCGGGTGACCGACCGTTCGGCCCTGAACGGCCCGACCTAGGCAACCGGGCGGACGGCGGCCGCCTCCCAGAAGGCGCGCAACGCGGCGATCTTCCCGTCGGGCGAACGTCGGTAGGTGTACACGCCGTCCACTTCGACGGCCGACCCCCCGGCGAACGAGATCCGGATCACCCCGACATTGGCCACTTCGTCCCCGCACAGGAAGGACTGGCGGATGTCGAACTTGATCGACTCGTTGGCGCCAATCACGTTGTCGTAGAAGTTGGCGATGGCCTCCGGTCCCCGGTGGCCTTTGCCTTCCGGGTCGAACGCCGAGGGACCGATCGGGTCCTCCACGACAGCATCATCTGCGAACAGCGCCAGCCAGACCTCTCGGTCGTGCGCCTCGACCGCCGCCATGGACGCCTGGCTGAGGTCACGGATGGAGCTCATCGGTCCACTTTGGCCATGACGCCATCGGCGAATCGCCGGAGGTTGTCCAGCTTCACCTGCAGCGTCTCCGGGTCGGGGCCCACCGCGTAGGGCCACCGGAACCCCACGATCACATCGGTCACGCCCTGCTCTTCGAGACGGTGGATACCGTCGACGGAGAAGGCGTCCAAAGAGATGACATGGACCTCGAATGGTCGATCGGCGGTACCGGCTTCCTCCCGCTGTTGGGCCAGGCGCTCGAGCAGTCCGGGTAGGTCGGCCGGGTCCCCACCGCCGTGCATCCATCCGTCCGACACGGCGGCCCGTCGCAACGCCGGGGCTCCGTGCCCACCGATCAGGATGGGAAGGGACTTGGTCGGGGTGGGGCTGATCTTGACCGGCGGGAGATCGTAGACGTCGCCGTGATACTCGAAGTAGCCGCCGGCCGACAGGCCCCGCACGATGTCCACCGCCTCGTCCATGCGCTTGCCCCGTCCCTCCCATGGCACGTCAACGAATTGGTAGTCCTCCGGCCAGGGGCTGGTGCCGACGCCGAGCACCAGCCGGTTATTGGTCATGACCGCCACCGAGGTGGCCTGCTTGGCCACCAGCAACGGGTGGCGGGTCGGCAGCTTGAGAACGAAGGTGATGAACCGGAGATGCTCGGTG
>JADGOF010000325.1 GCA_017883105.1 Acidimicrobiales bacterium | reverse complement strand
TCCTGATGACCCCGGCCCTCTGGATCGAACCGGTGCATCTGACGCTGGGGTTCGGCCAGATCAACATCGTGCTGGCCGCGTTGGTGCTGGCTGATCTCACCGGTCATCTCCGGATCGGCCGAAGGACGCTTCCTCGCGGTGTTCTGGTCGGAGTGGTGGCTGCGATCAAGCTGATCCCCCTGGTGTTCGTGCCCTACCTCTTCCTCACTCGTCAGACCAGGGCCGCGTGGGTGGCCCTGGTCACGTTCGTTGGCTGTTCCGCACTCGCGGCGGCGGTTAACCCGGGTGCCTCGTGGTCCTACTGGACGAAGTACGCCACCGATGCCAGACGGGTCGGCGGCGTGTTCTACATCAGCAACCAGAGTCTCCGGGCAGTGGTGGACCGCGTCGATCACCGAGTGGTTTCGACAGGACTGGTCACCGCGCTCAGCGGGCTGGTCCTGGTGGTGGGCATCGGGTTGGCGACCTGGGCCTATCGATCGTCCTCGAGCTTCCTCGGCGTGCTCGTCTGCGCAACCACCGGACTTTTGGTGTCGCCGATCACCTGGGCCCACCACATGGTGTGGACCGTTCCGGTGCTGATCTGGCTGATCTGGGCCCCGGACCGCCCAGCGGGTGGGTGGCTGTGGGCCGCGGCAGCGGCGGCACTGTTCTGGTGGGCTCCGATCTGGTCCGTGCCGAACGGCGGGAACAAGGAGCTCACCGAGCACGGTTGGCAGCTTTTGCTCGGCAACTCGTTCTTCCTCGCCTCGGTGACCTTCGAGATCGGCGTGGCCGCCATGTTGTGGGTCCGAGGGCGGCGTGCTCGAGGGGCCCCCTCCGGTCCGGACACGCCGGGGGTTGCCGTTGTCGGTCCGAACCTCAGCCGGGGAGCCCGGTCCGCCTCCGGTCCGGCCCTTCCCTAGTCCGGATCGGCTCCTCGCCGGACGGCCGGTGCGAAACGGCCGCCGGGCCGGTGCTCCGGCCTTGGGGTGCTGACAGGGGCCGACCGGTCGAACCAGCGACGATCACTGCGCCCGGCCGAGCGTCCAGAACTGCAGCGGCGAGGTGCTCAGCGTGTTGGGCGACGAGGTGTACGCCTCCACCAACCAGTAGCCGCCATGGTTCGGGGACCAGGTGAAGTAGTTGGGGTGCAGTGTGACGGTGGCCGTTGCCCGCGGGCCGAGCACCATCGGCCCCTTCCCTGTAACCAGTGACCAGAAGCCGGAAGGATGGCCACTGTCGATGGCCACCATGAAGTACGGCGTGACGGCATGACCGGAGAGGTTGCGCACCGTCACCGTCACCGCCAGCAGGCGCTGGGTGGCACGCGACGTGCGAACCCCATCGACCGACAGCTGCAGTGGGGCCGAGGTGAAGGCCACTACACCTACGGCCACGGCGGCGGCCACCGGTATGCCGACGGCCACGCCGGCCGGCCACCTTCGTCGGTTCCCGCCGGTCTCCGGAGTGGCGTGCGCGGGCACGACAACGGTGAGGGCGGCGACCAGGGCGGCGGGGAAGAGGTCGACCAGGTAGCTGGCCAGGCTGCGACCGGGGACGAACAACACGGCCGGCAGGAGCAAGAGCCAGGCCACCTTCATCCGGGGGTACCAGAGTATGAATGCCGCCATCAGTGCCACATAGGCCAAAGCCCCGGCCACCGACAGCAAGGTGAGGTCCACCCCTCCGGTCAGCCCGTGGAGGGCCAGGGTCACCACCCCCTGGCCATCGGCCACCAGAGGCTCGGTGAAGGGGAGGAACGTCCCGTGCACCCATGCACGTGGGCCCCAGAGGATGAACGGCAGATTGCACGCCACGAACACCGCCACCACGATGGCCAGGTAGCGGGCGGGAATGCGCCACGGGCCCTGCCCGCGGCGGCGCGCCTCGAGGCTGAGGCCCACCACCAGAAACGGTATGCAGAACCACGGTGACTGCTTGATGGCGCAGGCCAGGCCCAGGGACAGCGGTCCGATCCAGCCGGCAATTCCGGCGGCCCTTCTGGTACCGAAGCGGTCCCATCGCCACACCGCCACCACCAGGAACGGCAGGTAGAGGGCGTCGGTCCCACCGTTGGAGAACATGCCCACGAACACCGAGGCCAACAGGACGAGGACGGACAGCCACCGGAGAGAGGCAGGCACCAGCACGAAGAGCAGCACGCCGGTGACGAGCCACGCCCCGAGGTCCATCCAGTCGGCGATCTCGTGGTGGAACCCGAGGACCATGGCCGGTACCTGCAGCAGGAAGGAGGCGGCCGGGTACGAAACCTGGGTGACGTGGCCGCCGTCGACGGTGTAGGTCCAAAAGTGCGAGGGTGGGTTCAAGAGGCTCGAGGCCGACGCCATCGACGACGCGTACGGGTTCTTCCCGTGGAGCAGGATCCGGGCCGCCACCTGATTGAAGGCGGCAGAATCGGTCGTGTAGTACTGGCGAACATGGATACCCACCGCCTGGGGTGCGCCGACGGCGAAGAGCGCGCTCGCAAGTCCGACCCACTGCATGACGCGGGAGACCGGGTTCGCCACCAGCCACACCGCCGCCATTCCGACGAATCCCCCGAAGATGAGCAACGGGGCGATCACCGCGGCTCCGGGCCACGAGGACCAGGCACTCCACATGCCGAGGCCCGACGAAAGGATCCCGAACCAGACCAGGGTCCACCCACACTTCTGGAGGACGGCGTTGGCAGCGGCTGGGACCGAGTCAGCCGGCGCGGGATCCGGTGTGACCGGCCCGAGCCGGATCGGGTGGTCCGTCAAGGGAACACCGCCGTCGAGGCCAACTCGAGGGTGGTCATGGCGACGAGCAGACATGCCGAGACGGCCACTGCCCAGGCGTAGGCCCATCCTCGCAGCCGGGTCCCGTAGGCGATGACCAGGGGGAAGGCCAGCATGATGAACCGGGGGCGGAGCCCCACCGGGGAGGCGATCGCAGCCATCAGGGCGGCGGCCAGGCCGTAGATGAGGACCGGGGCCGGTTGGCGCTGTCGGATGGCCAGGACGGCACCGATCACCGTGACCACGGTGCCGGCAACGAGCAGCTGACCCGTTTCGGTCGGGGCGATGGGATCGAAGACGAACGTAGCGACGACATGGAACGGATAGCTCAGCGACGGGTAGCTCTTCCACCCTCCCCGTTCGGTCAGCCGCCAAGCGGAGAACACCCCGGTGTGCTCCCACACCCAGGCCATATAGGCGATGAAGCCGAGCGGTGCCAAGGCAGGGGCGATCAACGACCGCCAGTCACGGTCGCGTCGAACTGCCCACCCGGCGCACCAGGCGCAGCTGAGCGCGAAGGCCAGGGCGATGGGGGAAGTGGCGGTGGCCACCAGCCCGAGGACGCCGGCCAGCCACCATTGGCGGCGGAGCAGGGCGAGGAGGCCGAAGCCGACACAGGTGATGACGATGCCCTCCGAGTACGCCAGGCTGAAGGCGAACGTGCCGGGGAAGAGTACGAAGAGCAGCGCCGCACGTCGGGCCTTGTGGCCGTCGGTGTACTGGCGGACCAGTATCCCGATCGCAAGGACAGCCGTCAGACCCGTCACGCCGCTGATCACCAGGCCGACGATCAGGGGCGACACGGTGGTGGCGGCGGAGAGCCACCGGATAGTCAGTGGGAACATCGGGAAGAAGGCGATGGTGCTGCCGGCCACATGGCCGTGCACCATGGGGAGGTGGCTCGGCCATCCGTGCTCGCCGGCTCGGATG
>JADGOF010000324.1 GCA_017883105.1 Acidimicrobiales bacterium | reverse complement strand
GCTATCTCCGACTCGCCGAAATGGCCCCGCAACCCTTGACGGGCACTGATCAATGGGTGGTGAGCGACCTCACGCATTCTCGTGACTGATCGGAGCTAGGGCTCGGTCACGGTCCAGCCGCGACGACGAAGTTCGACCGCGAGCTGCTCGGCAGGCATCTGGCGCATCATCTGCTCTTGGGCGGACAGCCGCCACGCCGGGGCAGTGACCGGGGTGCTCCCGTTGAACTCTGCGTCCTGCAGCCGGTCGATGAACGCCGCCGCCTCGTCGCGAGTGAACTTGCCTGCCGCCTGACGCTGGGTGAACCCCATTGGGCCGCGCGCGTCGCGGAAGTCGGTGTGGCCGGCGTCCTTGAGGAGGGCCAGCAGCTCCTGCACCTGCTTCGCCGACGCCGGTGGGCCTGACTGTTGACCGAACGCCATGGGAGGCAGTCTTGCCGATGTGGCAACTGGAATGACTTCATCATCCGCGCCGACGACTTCTCGACGACTCGACAGCAACGCCGGAAATGCTCGTCGAGGCGCTCAGAACGTCGCCCCGAATATCCGAACTCCACAAAGCACCGAGCCACGCCGAGCGACGGATCTGGATTATCGCTTCCGATGTCCGAACGTCGGATTCGATGTAGGCGGTGGCCGGCTGATGAGCGCGCCGAGACGTGCCGTTCTGCGCTGCGGCCAGGGTGGAGACAGCCGTCGTTCTGTCGCGGCGTTCTGTGCGGGCCGGGATGCGCTTGAACGCCGATTCGGGGTGGGGGGACATCTGCACCGCTCCCAGTCCCTACGGTCTCCGGCGGACGTTATGTGCGCCGGGGAAGCCCATCCGGCGACCTTGCCGGTCGGGTAGCCCCGGGACTACCCGACCGCCGGCACCGTGAATGAAGCACTGATCCCAGTGGTACCGAACGGCCACTGAGCCATGGGCCATGCTCCGCCGCCATCCCCACGGCCCGGAGGTTGCTGAGGATGCATCTACCTCATGTCTCGGGAGATTCCCTGAGCTTCTATCTTCGGCCACCGGACCTTGGTTGCCCACCCCAACTGCTCGAACCGGCGGATGAGCCACGCCGATGGGTCCACCATGCCCCGCCGGGCGCCGTGGCGAGCCCAGCTGGGGTGGGCATGGTGGATGTTGTGCCAGTTGTCACCGAGTGACACGATGGCCAACGACCACAGGTTGGTGCTGTGGTCCGTCGTCCCGTCCGACCGCTGGCCGAAGGTATGGCACAGCGAGTTGACCGACCAAGTGACGTGGTGGAGGAGCGCCATCCGTACGAGGCCCGCCCAAAGGAGTGCAGTGAGGGCCCCGGTGAGGGTCCCCGCCAGCGAGTAGCCGATCCCGAAAGGAATGACCAGGGACGCCACGGCCAGGACCGGGAACAGGCGGTCGATCCGCTGCAGGTCGCGGTCTCGCAGCATGTCAGGTGCGTAGCGCTCCGCGCTTGAAGCGTCCGAAATGAATAGCCAGCCAACGTGGGAGAAGGCAAGGCCCCGCAGCAGAGCTGCGCCGTGGTCGCCGTAGCGGTGGGGGGAGTGGGGGTCGCCGGAGCGGTCGCTAAACATGTGGTGGCGGCGATGGGTGGCCACCCAGCTGGTCACCGAGCCCTCGACGGCCATTGAGCCCAAGACGGCGAGGATGATCTTCAACACCCGGCCTGGCCTGAAGCCGCTATGGGTGAACAACCGGTGAAAGCCGATGGTCAGCCCGAAGCCGGTGACGACATAGAAGACGATTCCGATCACGATGTCGGACAGATTGACGGCGTACCCCCATAGCCAGGGGATGACGATGGCAAGCGCGACAGCCGGGCCGGCCACGATGGCGGCGGTGACCAGCTTCTGGGTCGCGTGCACGACTGCCGGTGCCTGTTCTGGCATGGCGGCGGGGTCTGAGGCGCCCATTGGCTCGGGTGCAACGAGTCGGGGACCCACGGGACCTCCAGAAGCGCCGGGGGCGCATGAGGCAAGGCCAGTCGGATGGCCCCACGGGGCCGGTCACGAGCCTTGATCATTGACTCTACTGGGCATTTGCAGGGGTCAGATGTCGGGGGGTTGGGTGGCGACCGGCCTGCGAGCTGCGTGACGGCTGGTCATTTCTGGTTGTGTCCAGGACTCCGATCAGGTCAAGCCGGTTCCTTGACCAGGGCCACCGCCGCCCCGGCTATCTGCGCCCGGAACCCCAGCCCGCTGCACTGAGTCGCTCTGGCACGCGCTCGGTGAGCCGAGGGTTCGGATGTACGAGACGGTTCTCCGGATCATGAGAGTTCGTACGCCACTCGGTAGCCTGGCGGCTTGCCCCGAGCGGAACCGCTGAATCCGGGCGGGAAGCCGATCGCATGAGTCTGCACGCGAGAGATCTTTTCCGATGGTGACCATCAGGTGGGCGACCGCTGACATGGGCCATCATTGCCAGCCACCAGCCCTGGGCGAAAGGCTCGTGGTTGGCTTGGATGCTGTCTTCGGAACGCACACCTCGCAATCTCCTTGTCTGAGCTCCGCTGAGTCCTGTCATCGTCGGCGGCGCGAACCTTTGGTGGCAACAGGTAGGTTGGTATGGATCCCAGCCTCGACGGAAGAGCCTCGCCGACCTTCGGCGACACGCCCCGGAGCTGGCTGCGAGGCGAATCGAAGCGCATGGCCGATAACCGGTTTTCCCTGTTTGGCCGTGATATGGCCATCGACCTCGGCACTGCAAACACCCTGGTGTATGTACGTGGCCGGGGCATCATCTTGAACGAGCCGTCGGTCGTCGCCGTGAACATCAAGGACAGGCGACCGCTGGCGGTGGGCGCCGAGGCCAAGCGGATGATCGGTCGCACCCCGAGTCACATCCAGGCCATCCGACCCCTGAAGGACGGAGTCATCGCCGACTTCGAGATCTGCGAGAAGATGCTTCGCTACTTCATCCAACAGGCGCAACAGCGCCGCTTCGCCAAGCCACGCATCATCATCTGCGTCCCGTCGGGTATCACGGGTGTCGAACGGCGCGCCGTCATGGAAGCCGCCATGAGCGCGGGTGCCCGCAAGGCTTTCATCATCGAAGAACCGATGGCCGCCGCCATCGGGGCTGGGCTGCCAGTGCAGGAGCCCACGGGGAACATGGTTGTCGACATCGGCGGCGGAACCACCGAGGTTGCCGTCATCTCGTTGGGCGGCATCGTGAACAGCCAATCGGTACGCGTCGGGGGTGACGAGCTCGACGAGGCGATCATCTCCTACGTCAAGAAGGAATACAGCCTTGCCCTGGGCGAGCGGAGCGCAGAGGAGATCAAGATCTCCCTCGGCTCGGCCTACCCGCTCGAAGAGGAGCTGCACGCCGAGATCCGGGGCCGCAACCTCGTGAGCGGCCTGCCGAAGGACCTCGTGGTGTCGACCGCGGAGATCCGAATGGCGATCGCCGAGCCCGTCTCATCCATCATCGACGCCGTGAAGGCAACACTCGACAAGACGCCCCCCGAACTCGGCGCCGACATCATGGAGCAGGGGATCGTGCTCACCGGCGGTGGGGCGCTGCTCCAAGGGCTTGACGCCCGCCTGCAGGAGGAAACGGGCATCCTGGTCGTCTCGGCGCCCGACCCACTGAGTTGCGTCGCCATCGGGGCCGGACAGTGCCTCGAGGAATTCGACATCCTCAAGCAGGTTCTCGTCACCTCCGGCTAGTGGCCACCTGATGGCAAATACCTCAGATGAGGCCCGCCGG
>JADGOF010000323.1 GCA_017883105.1 Acidimicrobiales bacterium | reverse complement strand
CGGAGTGCCGAGGACGAGGCGCTCGACCGGTTCACCGACACCGATGTGAAGGCGGCCATCGAATCGCTTCCCGACACCTTCCGCATGGCCGTCCTGCTGGCCGATGTCGAGGGGTTCTCCTACAAGGAGATCGCCGATATCACCGAGGTGCCTATCGGAACGGTCATGAGCCGGATCCACCGTGGAAGAAAAGCGCTGCAAAAGGCGTTGGTCGATGGTGGAAGGGCACGGGGCCTCGTTGGGGCGTCCGACGAATCCAGGTAGGGGAGCACCGCAAGTGGGAGATCAGGAAGTGCCGGACAATCGGCTTGCGTCGCCGGATGGAGCGAGGCCGGCCGGCTTCGTGGGTTGCGACGAGACCATCGAGCGCCTGTACTACTACCTCGACGGGGAGCTGACCGAGCAGCGGCGGGTGGAGATCACCCGGCACCTCGACCTCTGCGGTCCCTGTGTCGGTGCCTACGGGTTCGAGACCGAGCTCCGCCGGGTCATCTCCAACCGGTGCAAGGACCACGTACCCGAATCGTTGATCGCCCGTGTGGCGGACGCCCTGGCCGAGGAGTACACACGCCAGAGCAATTGAGTCGTCCTGTCGTGGCGGTCGACCCGTGCCCACCCGGCCGGTGACCACGGTGGGCGCCGCCCGGGGGGAACGGTCCCTACACTGGGCACCGTGACCACAACCGCAGATGCCACGACCAGCGCCGGAGCGGTGGCCTGGGACACTGCCGAGCGGGTGGCCGAATGGGTGGGCAACCGGGCTCCGGTCACCGCTCCCTACCGTCCCGACCTGCTCGAGCGCGATTTCGAAGAGCTGACGGCCCAGGCCGAGGAGTTGGTGGCCGAGTCCACCGGGCTGCGTTCCGCCTCGGGTCCGGCCCGGGCCCGGGTGACCGACCGGGCCGGTTGGGTCCACGCCAACATCGCCAGCTTCCAACGGTTGATCGGGCCCCACCTCGACAAGCTGGACCCGGGCATCGTGGCCAGGTCCAATCCGTTGACCGCACGCTTGGCCGGCCCCTTGGCCACCGCGGGCCGGGCCGCCACCGGCACCCAGATGGGATTGATCCTCGGTTGGCTGTCGACCCGTGTCCTCGGCCAGTACGACCTGTTGCTCACCGAAGAGGCGGTCGAAGATCAGGATCTGGTCTACTTCGTCGGGCCCAACGTGGTGGCGCTCGAGCGGCAGCACGACTTCGAGCCCCGGGAGTTCCGCCTGTGGCTGGCCCTCCATGAGGTCACCCACCGGTGCCAGTTCACCGCCATCCCGTGGATGCGCGACTACTTCGTCTCCCTGGTGGAGGAGGGCATCGGCTCGCTGGAGCCCGATCCGTCCAGATTCCCCGAAATGCTCAAGCGGATGACCGAGGAGATCCGGGCCGGCCGCAACCCGTTACGGGACAACGGGGCCCTCGGGCTGGTGGCCACGCCCGAGCAACTCGAGGGACTGCACCGGATCCAGGCACTGATGAGCCTGCTGGAAGGGCATGGTGACGTGACGATGGACCGGGCCGGGGCGGCGGCCATCCCCAGCGCGGCGCGCTTCAGCGAGGTCCTGCGCCAACGGCGCAAGCAGACCCGGGGACTGGCCCGTCTGCTCCAGCAACTGATCGGGATCGAGGCCAAGCTCCGCCAGTACGAAGAGGGCGAGCGGTTCATCGCCGCCGTCGAGGACTCCGGGGGCACCGAGCTCCTCGACCGTGCCTGGCGCGGGCCCGAGTGGCTTCCCTCGCTCGTCGAGATCCGAAACCCGTCGGAATGGATCTCCCGTGTCGGAACTGCACCCGCACTCTCCAGCTGACGCTCCGGTCGACCCCCTGGCCGGGAAGCTGCTGGCCCGGTGCACCTTCCCCGACCCCGGGACCCCGTTGGTCTGCGGCGTGTCCGGGGGTGCGGACTCGCTGGCCCTGTTGGTCCTGGCCGTGGCCTCGGGGTGCGTGGTGACCGCCGTGCACGTGGACCACGGTCTCCGCCCCGGCTCGGGTGCGGAGGCAGGGGTCGTGGCCGATGCCGCCCGGCGGTTCGGGGCCATGTTCCGGTCGGAGCAGGTGGTGGTCCGGGAGGGACCCAACCTCGAGTCCCGCGCCCGGGACGCCCGACGGGCGGTCCTCGGCCCGGATGCGGCCACCGGGCACACGGCCGACGACCAGGCGGAGACGGTGCTCGCCAATCTCCTGCGGGGCGCGGGGGTCCACGGCATGGCCGGCATGCGGGCGGGGTCCACCCACCCGATCCTCGGACTGCGCCGGGCCGACACGGTCGAGCTGTGCGCCCGCCTGGGTCTCCGACCAGTCAGCGACCCGTCCAATGACGACCCGCGTTTCGTCCGCAATCGCATCCGCCACGAGCTGCTGCCCCTGTGTTCGGACATTGCCGGAAGGGATGTGGTGCCGGTGCTGGCCCGCCAGGCCCAGGTACTGGCCGGTGATGCCGAGCTCCTCGACGCGCTGGCCCGGATGGTCGATCCCCACGACGCAGCCGCCGTGGCCGCGGCCCCCGATGCGGTGGGCCGCCGGACGGTTCGGGAGTGGATCACCGGCCAGGGCTCCCATCCCCCACCGCTCGACGCGGTCGAACGGGTGCTCGAGGTGGCTCGCAAGGAGCGACGGGCCACCGAGCTGCCCGGAGGCCGTCGGGTGTCGCGGAGCAAGGGCCGTCTGGCCATCACCCCGGCCGGGCCGGGGCCCGGCCGGGTAATGGGCGACACATCGCGAACCGGTACAGTCGCGCCGTGACCACCGCCGGGAATGAGCCCACCGGAGCGCCCAGTCGTCTCGAGGCCCGTCCCGAGGTGGGGAAGGTGATCGTTTCGGAGCCCGAGCTGCAGGCCCGCATCGCCGAGCTCGGCACCCGGATCACCGAGGACTACGCGGGTCGCCCTCCGCTGCTGGTCGGTGTCCTCAAAGGCGCGTTCATGTTCATGAGCGACCTTTCGAGGGCCATCGACCTCCCGGCCGAGATCGACTTCATGGCCGTGTCGTCCTACGGCAGTGCCACCCGCACCTCAGGGGTGGTCCGGATCGTGAAGGATCTCGACGTGGACCTCCTCGACCGCGACGTCCTGGTGGTCGAGGACATCGTCGACAGTGGCCTCACCCTCAGCTACCTCCAGCGGTACCTGCTGGCCCGCCGGCCAGCCAGCCTGGAGGTCTGCGCCCTGCTGGTCAAGGAGGGTCAGCAGCGGACCACGCTCGACCTGCGGTATGTCGGGTTTCACATCCCCGCCGAGTTCGTGGTGGGATATGGACTTGACGTCGACGAGCGGCTCCGGAATATCAAGGCCATCCACGCCTATGCCGGGCCCGCGTCGTAGAGCGGTGCCGACCCGGTGAGCGTCGACACCGCCCGCATCGAGCGGGCCATTCTCGAACTGCTGTCGGCGTTGGGCGAGGATCCCCAGCGCGACGGGCTGATCAAGACCCCCGAACGGGTGGCCAAGATGTACGAAGAGCTGTTCGCCGGCTTCGGTGAGAACCCGGCCGACCACCTCGAGGTGACCTTCGCCGCCGAACACGACGAGATGGTCATGGTCCGCGACATCCCGTTCGCCTCCCTGTGCGAGCACCACCTGGTGCCGTTTATGGGACGGGCCCACGTGGCCTACATCCCCGGCGACGACGGTCGGATCACCGGGCTGTCCAAGTTGGCCCGCCTGGTCGACGGGTATGCCAAACGGCTCCAGGTCCAGGAGCGGATGACCACGGAGATCGC
>JADGOF010000322.1 GCA_017883105.1 Acidimicrobiales bacterium | reverse complement strand
TGATGCTTTGAACGCCCCTGGGGGCATCGTGCAGGGAGATCGGTTTTCGGCCTTCAGGCCGGATTCGCGCGACACCGCGAAAGACACCAGCCACCTAGACGACTCGTCGGTACCCGCTCGAACTGGTCGACTACATGAAGGGAAGGGGCGGGAAGAAGGTCCTCTTCGGCACCAACTACCCGATGATCGCGCCGGAGAAGGCTCTGCACGATCTCGACGCCCTGGAATTGGAGGACAGCACCAAGCGGCTGTTTCTCTCTGGGAACGCCCGGAAGGTGTTCAAGATCTGAGGTTTGAACGGCTGCAGCCAGGCCCAGGTACGGTCATCCGAAACCGCCCAGTTCAGCGGATCACATCCCGCCTCGCTCATCTCCAGTGTCGTCCATTCGCTCAGCCAGCATGGCGTCGGCAACGTCGCGCTCAGCCGCCGTGCCCGTGCTGAGTGCAGAGCGAACGGACTCCCAGTCGGCCGGACGGTTCTGGCTGAGTTTGCGCTTGCCTTCGAGTCGGGTGATCCGGAGCTCAATGCCGACGATCCCCCGAAGCATCGTCTCGAAGAACTCGGTGGGGGCGTCGTCTACCGACCAGGGTTCGGGTCGATGTGCTTCGTGCCGATCGGTCAGGTGCCGTACCAGCGAGGCCAGCCAATCGACGTCGTGGTGGACCATCGCCTCACCGTGGACGTGGACCACCGTGTAGTTCCATGTAGGCACTACCTTGCCGGCCTGAGCCTTCGTCGGGTACCACGATGGCGAGATGTAGGCATCCGCCCCGGGGATGATGGCAAGGGTCGCAGGGGCTGCTTCAAGGGACTTCCATTGAGGATTGGCCCGGGCCACGTGCCTGCACAGAGTCCCGAGCGGTCCGCAACGACGGTCGAGCAGCATCGGCACGACTGAGGCGTCCAGACCATCCTCGCCGGAACTCACCAGGTGGGCGGGACCTCCCCTGTCGATCAGACCGTACAGGTCCTCCTGATCGGTCACGTCGTAGGCTGGCGGCCTGAACATCTACCGATTGTAAGGGGCAGGGGCAACCGGGTCTGGGAGCGAGATCGGGCGGTTGCCGGGGTGGGATGCCCGGAGCGTGAACAGCTTGGACCGGCGGAACAGGTCCCTGTCAGGCCGGATCGTCGCCGTCGTCTCCCCAGTTGAACGGTTCAGCCCTTGGGACATCCGGGCGTCGAACGATGTCACCGAGCGCCCCGAGCCCTCGAGATCCACCGGAGCTCTGCCCGTCGGGCTCCCCATGCTGGTCACGCCACAGGGCCTCGGCACGGAATGCGACGTCTCGAAGGGACTGCCCGGAGCGCCGGGCCACCCGGGCCACGTCCTCGTACTCGGCCTTGACGTTGGTGGCACTGACTTTCACTCTGATCAGCTGCCCGTCCACCCACACCGATTCGATGGACCGGGCGGCCGGCCATCGTTCGCCGGTCGTCATCCGAATGCCCAACGATCCCGTGGAGACACGCAGCACGTCACGGAGCTGTGTGACCAGCGAGGGGTCACCAAGGGCATGCACGACGAATCCCGGGCGCCCCTTCTTCATCACTATCGGGGTCAGCCACGCGTCGTAAGCTCCGGCTTCGAGCAGGGCGCCGATGGCATAGGCCAGCTGTTCTCCGGTGGCGTCGTCGACCGTTGCCTCGAGTTGGGCGACCGGCTGGCCGGCATCGGAATCAGCGTCGGTGGAAAAAGGCACCACCACCCCATCTCCGACGGAAACCGCCTTGGACGATCCGAGCAGTCGATCGACCCGGACCCCGGTCACCACCTGGGTGCAGTTGGGAAGCTCATCGAGATCCCGCGTGCCCGCCCCGAATCCCTGGGCGGTCACCCGCATCGGCGGCATGGGCCCATACCCCGACGACAGCGCGGCCAGCAGTGCCGCACCGGTGGGAGTCGTCAACTCGACGGGAATATTCCTTCCCCAGGTTGGTACCCCTTCGAGCAGCGCCACCACCGCCGGGGCCGGGTTGGGCAACATGCCGTGGGCTGCACGCACCATCCCCAGCCCGGTTGCCACCGGGCTGGCCCGCACCTCGTCGATGCCGAGGACCTCCAGGGCCGCCGCGGTCCCGACCACATCGATAATGGTATCGTGGCCCCCTACCTCGTGGAAGTGCACCTGGTCCACTGGACGACGATGGAGCCGGGACTCGACGTCGGCCAGCACCGCGAACGTGGCCAGTGCCCGCTGGGCCACCCGGTCGGGCAGCCGGGCCTCTTCGACCAGCCCGACGATGTGTGCATACGTGCGCACCACCACGTTGTCGTTCACCGTCACGATGGCGCGGGACGCCGCTATTCCGCCCCGAAGCACCGGTACCGCCTCGAGTCCCCATCCGCCGATGGGAAGACGCTCCAGCAGGCTCATGACCTCGCCAAAATCGGCGCCGGCGTCGAGCAGGCTGCCCAAGGCCATGTCCCCGGCGATGCCGGCAAAGCAGTGGAACCAGGCGATCGAGCGTCCAGCGCCGTATGGAGGGTTTGGGACGGAGCTCGTATTGGTGCTCATGGAAGCATCCTGGCGATGGCACAGGCGGCCCCGAAGCCGTTGTCGATTCCCACCACGGTGATGCCCGCCGCGCAGGAGGCGTGCATGGCCAGTAGCGCCGTCACCCCTTCGAGCGCGGCCCCGTAGCCGGTACTGGTTGGAACAGCCACCACGGGAGCCGGCGTGATCCCCCCGATCAAACTGGCGAGCGCCCCTTCCATCCCCGCTACCACGACTACCGCTTCCGCATCTGCCAGTTCGTCAGCAGAGGCCAGCAGGCGGTGGACACCAGCCACCCCACAGTCGGGGAGCAGCACCGGCCGCAGACCCAGGGCCGACAGCGTCGCCTCACACTCCCGGGCGACGGGAAGATCCGACGTCCCTGCCGTGACGATGAGGGTGCGCGCCAATCGTGAGGCAGCCGGACGCCAGACCACCGTCGACAGCTCACCACGGACCTGATCCCCTCCGGTGGCCGTTCCGGTGACTGTGCGAGCACCCCCGGGATGCTCCGCCATGGCCAACTCCACCTGGTCGGCATCGGCACGGGTGAGGATCACGGGTCCGCCCGGCCGATCCCCGCGTGCCTGCGGCGTTGGCTCCGCTCGGGGATCCACCCCGTCCCCCAACAGTTCACCCACGATGGCCGAGCACTGCCGGGAGGTCTTTCCCTGCCCGTAGACCGCCTCGGGTAAGCCCAGACGCAGTCCTCGATGGTGGTCCACCTTGGCGAATCCCAGGTCGGCAAAGGGGAGCCGCCGGAGTTGTTGGACAACTTCGTCCGGGGAGCAGGCCCCCGACTGCACGTCGGCGAGCAGTCGTTGCAGCACGAGTTCGTCCATGATGTTCACTATCCTGCCTGGGTATGGCCACCGACGCATCCTCAGCCGGTTTGCGGGGGCCGACCCTGCGCATCGGATTCCTCGGTCCCGAGGGGACGTTCACCGAGGAGGCGCTGCTCAACGAGGCCGACTATGCCTCGGCGGAGATCGTTGCCTTCGGATCGCTGGTCGAGGTGCTCGAATCCGTACGCCAAGGCCAGGTGGATCTCGGATTCGTACCCTTGGAGAATGCCATCGAAGGCACGGTGCGGGACATCATCGACAGCCTCGTCTTCGACTTCGATCTACGCATTCAGCGGGAAGTCGTCCTGGACATCCATCTCCATCTGATGGCACTTCCGGGGACCGAGCTGGCCGATATCGAGCGGGTG
>JADGOF010000321.1 GCA_017883105.1 Acidimicrobiales bacterium | reverse complement strand
ACCGACGACCGTAGGCTGCATCTGCTGTTTGTGGAGATGACCAAAGAAGAGAGGCGCTAGGCGATGTCGGGACACTCCAAGTGGGCGACCACCAAATACCGGAAGGGTGCGCAGGATTCGGCCCGGGCCAAGGTGTTCGCCAAGATCATCCGGCAGGTCGAAGTGGCCGCCCGCGAGGGCGGCAGCGACATGACCGCCAACGCCGGTCTACGGACCATGTACGCCAAGGCCCGCGATGCATCGGTGCCCATCGACACCATCGAGCGGGCAGTCAAGCGCGGCTCGGGGGAGCTCGAAGGGGTCCGCTACGAGTCCATCGCCTATGAGGGGTACGCCACCGACGGCGTGGCGGTCATCGTCGAGTGCCTGTCGGACAACCGGAACCGCACCGGGGCGGAGATCCGCAACCTGTTCAACAAGAACGGGGGGAACATGTCCGAACCGGGCGCGGTGAGTTGGCAGTTCGAGCGCAAGGGGGTGATCGCCGTGCCCCGGTCGTGCGACGAGGAGCGGCTGCTCGAGGTGGCCATGGAGGCGGGCGCCGAGGATCTGACCGATGAGGGGGAGCGGTGGCTGGTGACCAGCGACCCGGCCGACCTGATGGCTGTGCACACTGCCCTCGAGGAGGCGAAGCTCGAGCCGGGCGCGTCCGAACTTTCGATGGTGCCCACCACCACGGTGGAGGTGACCTCGGAAGCCGAGGCGAAGCAGGTGCTGCGTCTGATCGAGGCGCTCGATGATCACGATGATGTCCAGAACGTCTACGCCAACTTCGACATCCCCGACGAGGTGATGGCGGCCTACGAGGGCTGAGCCTTCCCGGCCGGGTGTCGTTGCGGTATCCCCATCCTCCCGGCCCGGGCAGGGTACTCTCGAACGCATGTTCGTTCTGGGGATTGATCCGGGCCTGTCCCGGTGCGGGTACGGCATCGTGACCCGTCGGGACGGCGGGCTCGCCGCCGTGGCCGGAGGGGTGGTGTCCACGCCGCCGTCGATGCCGCTTCCTGACCGGTTGCGCACGCTGTCCGACGAATTGCGGGCGCTGGTGGCCGAATACCAGCCGGCGGCCGTGGTGGTCGAGCGGGTCTTCTTCCAGGTCAATGCCCGCACGGCGATGGCTACCGGCCAGGCCGCCGGAGTGGCATTGGTGGCCGCGGCCGAATCCGGCTGTGAGGTGGCCCAGTACACGTCCAACGAGGTGAAGCAGGCACTGGTGGGCTACGGCAGCGCCACCAAGGAGCAGGTGCAACGCATGGTGGCCTCGGTGCTTGGCCTGGCCGAGCCCCCACGTCCACCCGACGTGGCCGACGCCCTGGCTCTGGCCGCCTGTCACCTCACCACCCAACCGCTGCGGCGGGCGGTGGCTGCCGCTTCCGGAGAGACATCGTGATCGGCTCCCTGCGGGGCGTGCTGATTGACCGGCCCGCACCCGGTGAGGTGATCGTCGAAGTCCAGGGCGTGGGTTACCGGGCGTCGGTGCCCACCTCGGTGGTGGGCACCCTGGGCGGCATCGGAAGCGAGGTCTTCCTGCATGTCCATACCCATGTCCGGGAGGACGCCATCGTGTTGTTCGGGTTCGCTCACGGCGACGAACGACGGTGTTTCGAGGCGTTGCTGGGCGCGCACGGGGTTGGGCCATCGCTGGCCCTGGCCATCCTGTCGTCGATGTCACCGGCGGCCCTGTCCACCGCGGTGCTCGAGGACGACGTCGACACCCTGTGCCTGGTCCCCGGGGTGGGCAAGAAGACAGCCGCCCGACTACTGCTCGAGCTGAAGGCCCGACTGGACCTGCCCACCCTCGGGGGCGAGGGGCCCTCCTCTGGTGGATCGACGTCCCCGCGGGGAGAGGCGCGTGCCGCGCTGGCCGAGCTCGGATACGGGCCGGACGAGATCCGAGGGGTGCTCGATGCCGTGGATGACGACGCCTCGGTGGAGGAGATGGTCCGCGCCGCGCTGAGGGAATTGGCTCGGAACCGATGAACCCCGAGGCCCGACAAGAAGTGCTGGTCACCGATGTCACCGCCGAGGCCCGACCGGTCGATCCCACGGCGGCTCCCGCCGAGGAAGTGGAGGAGGCCGGACTCCGACCCCGGACCCTCGGCGAATTCGTCGGCCAGGGACAGCTGACCGAGCACCTGCAGATCGTGATCGAGGCGGCGCTGAAGCGCCAGCAACCGGTCGACCACCTCCTCTTCGCCGGCCCGCCGGGTCTGGGTAAGACCTCGCTGGCGGGGATCGTGGCCGCCGAGATGGGGGTAGGGATGCGGATCACCGCTGGCCCGGTGCTGGTCCGTGCGGGAGATCTGGCCGCCCTGCTCACCGATCTGCAGGAAGGTGACGTCCTGTTCATCGACGAGATCCACCGTCTCCACCGGTCGGTCGAAGAGATCCTCTATCCGGCCATGGAGGACTTCAAACTCGACATCCTCATCGGCAAGGGCCCGACCGCCCGCAGCCTCCGTCTTGACCTTCCCCGGTTCACCCTGGTCGGTGCCACCACCCGCACCGGACTGGTGGCCGGTCCCTTGCGCGACCGCTTCGGGTTCGTCGGGCGTCTGGACCTCTATGACGTGGAGGAGCTGCAGTCCATCGTGACCCGGTCGGCCAGCATCCTCGATGTGCCCATCGATGCCGATGGGGCCCAACGGATCGCCGAGCGGTCACGGGGCACGCCGCGTATCGCCAACCGCCTGCTGCGGCGAGTCCGCGACTACGTCGAGGTCCGGGCGGAAGGCAGCATCACGTCGCCGGCCGCCGTGGCCGGGCTGGAGGTGTTCGGCGTCGACGAGCTGGGACTCGACAAGGTCGACCGTTCGATCCTCGACGTCCTGTGCCGCAAGTTCGCCGGTCGGCCTGTCGGTCTGACCACCCTGGCCCAGTGCATCGGGGAGGAGCCCGACACCATCGAGGACGCCTACGAGCCCTACCTGCTCCAGCAGGGGCTCATCCAGCGCACCACCCGGGGCCGGGTGGCCGCACCGCGGGGGTGGGCCCATCTCGGCCTCACGCCGGTCGAGTCCACCCTGCTCTGACTGCGGTCGCTGGCCCGGGCGCTGACCGGAGAGGCAAGCGCGGTCTGTCACCATGGTGGCCATGTCGGAGCGGACCCGTGACCAGGCACCGTTGGCGGAGTCGGCGTCGGTCGACCCACCGACCGGTGATGCTCGGGGCCCCGGGGTCGATCCGGAGCCGGGTGGCGTACCGATGGACGCATATGAGTACGGCCTCCCCGACGCGGCGATCGCCCAGTACCCGGTGGAGCCGCGGAGCGCGGCGCGGCTGCTGGCGGGTCCGGGGCTGCGAGGCAGTGGTAGTCCGGAGCACGCCACCATGGCGGACCTCCCGACGTTCCTGCGGCCCGGAGACGCACTGGTGGTGAACGACACCCGGGTGCTGGCCGGGCGCCTGCACCTGGTGAAGGCCACCGGCGGCGGAGCGGAAGTGCTCCTGTTGGAACCACGGGAGGGTGGATCGGACCAGTGGGAGGCACTGGTGCGCCCCGGCCGGCGCCTGCCCGCTTCGACCCTGCTCTACGAGACGGAGGATGGGTCGCCGGTGGCCGAAGTGGGCGAGCCCTTGGGAGGGTGGGAGGACGGTCGGCGCCGGGTCCGATTGCTCGATCCGTCGGTGGTGGATCGGGCCGGGACCATGCCGCTGCCGCCCTACATCCACGGTGCACTGTCCGATCCGGAGCGGTACCAGACGGTGTACTCGGGAGTCCG
>JADGOF010000320.1 GCA_017883105.1 Acidimicrobiales bacterium | reverse complement strand
GATACCCGATCCCAGGCTGTAGGGTGTCGTCCGATCATGGCGAGCAACTCGACGGGCAAATGGGTGGAGCGCGCGGCCACCACTGGGGGCGGCCGGACCTATCGCGGCCAGATGCCGGTGAACTGGTATGCCAGCTTGGCGGCGATCTGCATCGTGGGGCTGCTACTCGTCGGGTTCAGCCGGTACCAGCGCACCCATCAGATCACCTCTTCCTCCGGACCGCCGACCACCAGCCAGGTGTGGCACGCCGCCCTCGGGATCGACATTTGCGGCACGGTGAAGCCCAACCTGCCGGCCAGTACGAACACGGCGAAGACCGGGTTCACCACCGACGGGACCGGCGTCGTCACCATTGCCCCGAAGAACAGCTCCGAATCGGGGAGTAACGCGACGCTGGGCAAGTTCGTGGGTGGTTACAAGGGGCTCGAGCTGACCTCCTCCACGCTGCAGTATCCGGGCACCCCAGCCCTTACCAACGGGGACGTGTGCCCGAAGGGCACACCGGACGCCGGCAAGCCCGGCGTGGTCATCGTCGACAGCTGGCCGAACCTCACTTCCAAGGGCAAGGGCACCGAGACCAACGGCGCCCCCCAAGATCTCCTCTTCGCCAACGGCCAACTGATCACCATGGCCTTCATCCCGGCCACCGGCTCCTCCGTGCCCAAGCCACCGACCAAGGCCATCACCGGCCTGCTCACCGAATTAAGCCAGGGTGCACCGACCACCCAGACCACCACGGTGGCCACTTTGCCAACGACGACCACGGCGGTATCGAACACCTCGACCACGGCGAAGAACTCCGGCGGATCCACCAAGTGAGAGCGGTCGTCCTGGTGGGCGGCGAGGGCACGCGTCTGCGACCCTTGACGCTCACCACCCCGAAGCAGATGCTCCCCATCGTGGAGCAGCCGATGATCGAGCGGGTGCTCGGCCAGCTGGCCCGCCATGGCATCGAGGAAGCGGTACTCTCCCTCGGCTACAGGCCGGACGCCTTCATCAACGCCTATCCCGGGGGCACCATCGCCGGGGTGCGCCTGTCCTATGCGGTGGAGCCGAGCCCTCTGGACACCGCCGGTGCCATCCGGTTCGCCGCCGAGCAGGGTGCCGTCGATGACACGTTTCTCGTAGTCAACGGCGATGTGCTCACCGACGCCGACATCTCCGCGGTCATCGACTTCCACCGTCAGCGGGGCGCCGAGGCCACCATCGGCCTCACCCCGGTGGACGACCCCAGCGCGTTCGGTGTGGTGCCCACCGACGAGCAGGGAAAGGTCACCGCCTTCATCGAGAAGCCCCCCCGTGACGAAGCGCCGACCAACCTGATCAACGCCGGAATCTACGTCCTGGAGCCCTCGGTGCTGGGACGTATCCGCAGGGACGTGCGGGTGTCGATCGAACGGGAGACGTTCCCCACGCTCGTTGCAGCCGGGACGCTTTTCGCCGTGGGATCGGACGCCTACTGGTTGGACACCGGCACGCCGGACGCCTACCTGCGCGCCCACCGTGACCTGCTTCTCGGACGACGCTCGGGACCCCCGCACCCGGATGCCGAGTTGGACCCGTCGATCGGCCCGGGGGTCTGGCGCATCGGAGCGGTCGACGTGGGCACCGAGTCGGTCGTCCGATCCCTCTTCGGCCGTGGGGCGTCGGTCGCCCCGGGCGCCTCAGTGGAGGACTCGGTGATCGGTCAGGACGCGGTAATCGAGGAGAGCGCCTCGGTCGTCGGCTCGGTGCTCCTGCCCGGCGCCCGCGTTGCATCCAAGGCCAGGGTGGAGGGATCGGTGATCGGGCCCGGTGCCATCGTCGGCCAACGCTGCATCATCCATGCCCTGTCCGTGATCGGTGCCGGCGCCGTGACGGCCTCGGGCACGGTCATCGACGGCGAACGAGTGGCTGCGGCGGTCTGACCATGCGAATGCTGGTGACCGGTGGTGCGGGATTCATCGGCTCGACACTGGTCGACCGGCTCCTGGCCGAAGGGCACACCGTGGACGTCGTCGACGACCTATCCACCGGTTCCCTGGCCAATCTGGCCGAGGCCCGCGCCTCGGCCGGTCACAACCTCACCGTCCACCATCTGGACATCCGCTCGGCCGAGGTGGTCGACCTCATGACGCGTCGGTGCCCCGAGGTGGTGTTCCACCTGGCCGCTCAGGCGGACGTGCGGGTCTCGGTGGCCGACCCCGTCCTGGACGCCGACATCAACGTCGTGGGGACGCTCCGGATCCTCGAGGGGGCCCGCCTCTCCAAAGCCGGTCGTGTGGTCTTTGCGGCCAGCGGGGGGACCCTCTACGGCGAACCGGACCCATCGGAGCTGCCGCTCAAGGAATCGTTGCCGCAGCGGCCCCTCTCCCCGTACGGCGTGTCGAAGAAGGCGGTCATCGACTACCTGGTGGCCTACCGCGAGCTCCACTCCCTGGAGTTCTCCGCCCTGGCTCTGGCCAACGTGTACGGACCCCGTCAGGACCCTCACGGCGAAGCCGGCGTGGTGGCCATCTTCGCCGAGCGCCTCCTGCGGGGTCAGCCGATCACCGTGTTCGGCGACGGGGAACAGACCCGGGACTTCGTTTACGTCGATGATGTGGTCGATGCCTTCGTGAGAGGCGCCACCAAGGGCGGTGGACTGGTCTGCAACATCGGGACCGGCCAGGAGACCTCGGTCAACGAGATCTATCGCGAAATGGCGGCCCAGGCCGGCGTGGAGGCTCAGGTCGAAGCCAAGCCACTTCGCCCGGGCGAGCTCCTGCGCAGCTGTCTCGACCCGACCCGGGCCGGCATCCAGCTCGGATGGAGTGCGTGGACGGAGCTGGGAGCGGGGACGGCCGCCGTGCTTGAATTCGTGAGGCGGCGCCTGGAGTCCGGCTGGGCTGTCTGACCGTCGCAGGCCACGCGTGAGAGGGGTCCCCGTGGTGCCCGCGCCGGCTCGCGGCGTCCCAGGTAGTAGTGTGGTTTCGTCCTGGTGCACTTGATTTTGGCGGCAGGCCATCCCTACGACACCAATCGGTGTCGTCCCCCTGTCGCACGAAAGCACCCCCATGTCTCCCTCCCAATCTTCCTTCGCCGATCTCGGCGTACCCTCGGACATCGTCGCCGCGCTCAATCGCAAGTCGATCACCGAGCCCTTCGCCATCCAGAGCATGACCATTCCCGACGCCCTGGCCGGTCGCGACGTGTGCGGCAAGGCCCCGACGGGTTCGGGCAAGACGCTGGCCTTCGGCATCGGCGCGGTGGCCCGCCTCACGGGCAAGCCGTCCCGGCCCAAGCATCCCCGGGTGCTGGTCCTCGCCCCGACCCGTGAGCTGGCAGCACAGGTGGCCACCGAGCTCCAGGTGCTGGCCACCCCCCGTAATCTGCGGGTGGACTCGTTCTATGGCGGCGTGGGCTACGGCCCCCAACTGAAGGCGCTGTCCCGAGGCGTGGATGTGGCCGTGGCCTGCCCGGGCCGGTTGGGAGACCTCATCGAGCGGGGCAGCATCCGCCTCGACGCCATCGAGATCGTGGTCATCGACGAAGCCGACCGGATGGCCGACATGGGCTTCCTCCCCGATGTCCGCCGGATCCTCGACCTGACCCCCTCCGACCGCCAGACGCTTCTGTTCTCCGCCACCCTTGATGGCGACATTGACGTCCTGGTCCGGCGGTACCAACACGATCCGGCCCGCCACGAGCTCGAAGTGGACGAGGACGACATCAACGCCGCCGTGCACCTCTTCTGGAGGGTCTCGTC
>JADGOF010000319.1 GCA_017883105.1 Acidimicrobiales bacterium | reverse complement strand
GGCGAAGGGCACGGTCGGCTCCCATCCCAGGGCGGTGCGGATCTTGGACGAGTCCAGGAGGTACCGCCGGTCGTGACTGGGCCGGTCGGGCACGATCTCCTTCAGCGATTGGGGCTTGCCGGTGGCGTCGAGGACGGCGTTGGCAATGTCCTCGATGCTGGCTTCGATGCCGCTGCCGACGTTGTAGGTCTCCCCCACCGTGCCCTGCTGCAGCACCAGATCGATGGCCCGGCAGTGGTCGTCGACATGGAGCCACTCTCTCCGGTTCTGGGTGGAGGCATAGAGCGGCAGCGGCTGATCGTCGAGCGCCTTTGCCGTGAAGAGCGGGATCACCTTTTCGGGGAACTGGTAGGGCCCGTAGTTGTTGCAGCAGTTGGTGATGGTGGCCGGCAGTCCGAACGTCTCGACGTAGGCCCGAACCGCATGGTCGGCACCGGCCTTGGACGCGTTGTACGGCGTCCGCGGCCGGTACGGGGTCTCCTCGGTGAACACATCGTCGGAGTCGAGGGGCAGGTCACCGTAGACCTCGCAGGTGGAGATGTGGTGGAACCTCGAGACGCCGTGGCGACGGGCGGCTTCGGCCAGGATCTGGGTGCCGAGCACGTTGGTCCGGAAGAAACGGGTCGGGTCGAGAATGGCCAGGCTGTTGTGCGACTCAGCCGCGAAGTTGACGATGACGTCGATCTGGTACTCGGCCAGTGTCTTACCCACGAATTCGAGATCGCCGATGTCTCCTTGGACGAACGCGATCCGATCCTCGACATCGACCAGATTGGGCCGGTTACCTGCGTAGGTGAGCACGTCGTAGGCGACCACCGCATCGTCGGGGTGGTTCTGCACCCAGTACCGCACGAAGTTCGAACCGATGAAACCGGCACCGCCGGTGACGAGTAGTCGCATGGAGGGGAAATGTTACTCGTGGCCGGGCGGGTAGCCGCGAGCACCACGGGCTCAGCTCCCCGGTCGCACGTGGACTACGTCCCCGGCGATCACCGTCTGGGTCCCCGTTGCGGATTCGACCACCAGGTGGCCTTCCGGGGTGAGATCGGTGGCCGTCCCCTCGAACCAGCGGTCGGACAACTCGACCCGTACCCAGCTGCCGATGGTCGAGCACCTGCTCCGCAGATCGTCCGACTGGCGGATCCGGCCGGCAACCGTGTCCAGGTCAGCTACCCGGTGCTCGAGTCCGAAGAGCATGGCGTCGAGCACCGCATCACGGTCGACCGGGCGCCCGACGATCTGTCGCAGGGAGGCGGCCAGGCCCACCAGCTCGGGAGGAAGGTCCTCGTCACCGGCGGGCCAGTTCACGTTGATCCCGATACCCACCACTATCGGTGGGCCAGGGGTGGCTACCGGACCGGCCGGAGCCGCCAGGTCGGCCTCAGCCAGGACCCCGGCCACCTTGCGGCCGTCCGCACCGAGCAGGTCGTTCGGCCACTTGATGGCCAGGCCCAGGCCCAGCACGGCGTCCACAGCTCCCACCGCGGCCAGAGCCACCACCGCGCTGGCCAGATGCCGTTGGTCGGGCGGGAGATCCGGGCGGAGCAGCACCGATACCAACAGATTGGAACCCGGGGGTGCCTCCCAGGTTCTCCCGAGCCGTCCCCGTCCCGCCGACTGGTGGTCGGCCACGGCAACCACCCCTGCCGGCGCGCCAGCCCGGGCCTCGTCGAGGAGGTAGCGGTTGGTCGAGTCGATGGACCCGAACCACCGGATATCGGTGAACCTCGTGCCCGACATGGCACACACCCTACGGGCCGTGCCAGTGTTATATCGCCTCTAGGCGGTGACACCACCGCCTCATGCCCATCCGATTCGAAAGGCGCAGCGTGCTGAAGAAGGTTCTCATCGCCAACCGTGGGGAGATTGCGGTCCGGATCATCCGGACCTGCCGCGAACTGGGGGTGACCACGGTTGCCGTCTACTCCGACCTCGACCGCGACGCACTCCATGTCCGGTTGGCCGACGAGGCGTACGCCCTCGGCGGCCAGACCGCGGTGGAGAGCTATCTGAACACCGAGGTTATTCTCGACATCATCGAGAAGAGTGGCGCCGATGCCGTGCATCCCGGCTACGGCTTCTTCTCGGAGAACACCGACTTCGCCCGGGCCATCACCGAGCGAGGGGTGACCTTCATCGGACCCCCTCCCGAAGCCATCGAGGTGATGGGCGACAAGATCAGCTCCCGCCATGCCGCCGAGAAGGTTGGCGTCTCCGGCGTACCAGGACGTTCCGAGGTGCTCCAGACGCCCGACGAGGTCACGGCGTTCGGCAACGAGTTCGGGTGGCCGGTGGCCATCAAGGCCGCCTACGGAGGCGGGGGCCGCGGGATGAAGGTGGTCGACCGACCGGACCAGGCCGCCGAGGCCCTCGAGTCGGCCATGCGGGAGTCGCTGGCCTACTTCGGCCGGGACGAGTGCTACGTCGAGCGCTACCTGGCGTGGCCGCGCCACGTGGAGATGCAGATCATCGCAGATACCCACGGCAACACCCTCTGGCTCGGCGAGCGGGACTGCTCGGCCCAGCGGCGCCACCAGAAGCTGATCGAAGAGAGCCCGGCCCCCAACTTCCCCGACGACGTCCGCCAAGCCATGGGCGAGGCCTCGGTCAAGGTGGCTGCGTCGTGTGGTTACGTCAACGCCGGAACGGTCGAGTTCCTCGTTCAGGACGGCGAGTTCTTCTTCCTTGAGATGAATACCCGGCTGCAGGTGGAACACCCGGTCACCGAGTTGGTCACCGGTCTCGATCTGGTTGAGTGGCAGCTGCGCGTGGCCTCGGGAGAACGGCTCGGCTTCGGACAGGGAGACGTCCGGCGCGACGGGCACGCCATCGAGGTGCGCATCAACGCGGAGAACCCGGCCGGCGGCGCCTTCACCCCGTCGCCGGGGACCATCTCGCGGTTCATTCCCCCGGGCGGGCCTGGTGTCCGTCTGGACGCCGGCTACGAATCCGGTGACACGGTCAGCCAGTACTACGACAACCTGGTGGCCAAGCTGGTGGTCTGGGGCCATGACCGCGAGGCGGCCCGGAGACGCATGCTCCGGGCCATCGACGAGATAACCATCGAAGGCGTGGCCACCACCCTGCCCGCCGACGTGGCCATCCTCTCCCACCCGGACTTCGTGGCCGGCGAGCACTCCACCAACTGGGTCGAGCAGACCTTGGACCTCAGCGGCGTCCATGATGGCGCAGCCGGGGCCCCACCCGTGGCGTCGACCGCCGGCGAGGACGAACTGCCGCGGGTCCTCCGGGACGTCACCGCCGAAGTGGACGGTCGCCGCTACCAGGTCAAGATGTGGGTCCCGGACCTCGGTGACGCGGTCGCCGCTGCCGGGCCCGGGGCGGGAACGGCACGGGGTCCCGGTCCCAAGCGGCCCAAGGCCACCGCATCGGGGGCCGGCTCGGGGACGGTAGCCGTGCCCATGCAGGGCACGATCGTCAAGCTGCTGGTGGCGGTGGGTGAGAAGGTGGAGGTCGGCCAGACGGTCTGCGTGCTCGAAGCCATGAAGATGGAGAACAACGTCAACGCCGAGAGGGCGGGAACCATCAAGGAGATCAAGGTTGCCGCCGGCGAGTCCGTCGGCCCGGGTGACGTCATCGCCATCATCGACTAGCAAGGGGTGCTCCGCTGCCATGACCGACCGCTCCGCACTGAAGGACACCGCCCGCGGGGTGGTCGACGCCGAACTGCCCGAGTTGGTCGGGCTCAGCCATGCCATCCACGACG